>NZ_JCACER010000075.1:0-25498 GCF_059502445.1 Kumtagia sp. | reverse complement strand
CGGCAGGCTCCTTCCCCTGCCGACACGCTAATCTGTCAACCATCTCGCCGGTCCATTCTGTCAACAATCTGCCCGGTCTGGACCACCCCTGACCCCTCCCCTCAAGGGGGAGGGGGACTTTGCGGCCGTTGTGCCGAGCGAAATCATCGACGATGGCGGCTGGCGGAGACGCAAGCCGGGTCCCCCTCCCCCTTGAGGGAAGGGTTAGGGGTGGGGGTAGGAGACGACGGAGAGCCACCGTTTGTCATGCGCGATACTCTGCGCATGCGGCCCCTGTCAGCATCCGTCAGGATTGTTTTCCCGAATTTATCCCCCTCCTCCCGTTCGGAGCGACAATCCCCCGCCTGTGCTGGAAAGGAGGCGGCGGTGGACTGGGATGCGGCAATCGAGAAGAATCGCGAGGCGCTGAAGCACATCCTCGCCATGCTCGTCGCCATGGCCGGGCTGGAACTCGAGGAACTCAGGGGACAGTTTACTTTCTTTCGGCAGAAAGGCCGCAGCGGTTCAGGCCTCGCGCGGGCCGAAAAAAGTAAACTGTCCCCGGCACTTACCCTTCCCCGCCGCCTCCACCGTGCCATACTCCGGCTCCTGCGTCCGGCCGAAGCGGCGGTGCGGCGCCTCATCGTCGTGGCCGCGCGTGGCCACCGCGGATTTTTTCGCGGCGTGGCGGCGATGCATGCTGTCGGCAGGTACTACAGGCAATCGCCGGCGCGGCGAGCACCGTCTCATCTGTTGGCGAAGCCGGCCAAACCTGCTTAGCTTGCGCCGATGGCGCGCGGGAAACTCCAGACCTATCGGCAGAAGCGCAACTTCGCCAGGACCAGCGAGCCGGCGGGCGGTTCGGCCGATGGCACGGGCAACCGCTTCGTCGTCCACCAGCATCACGCCACGGCCAATCATTACGACTTGCGGCTGGAGCTCGGCGGCGTGCTGAAGAGCTGGGCGGTTCCCAAGGGACCGTCGCTCGACCCCGCCGACAAGCGCCTGGCCGTCGAGACCGAGGACCATCCGCTCGAATATATCGACTTCGAGGGGGTGATCCCGGAAGGCGAATATGGCGGCGGGCCGATGATCGTGTGGGACACCGGCGTGTGGGCGCCGATGGAGGACGCCGAAGAATCGCTGCGCAAGGGCGCCTTCAAGTTCCGCCTGTTCGGCCAGAAGCTGAAGGGCGGGTGGATGCTGGCCCGCATGAAGCCCAGGCCGGGCGAGGAGGACAGGAACTGGATCCTGTTCAAGGAGCGCGATCCTTTCGCCGACACGACCGTCGACATCCTGGCGAGCCGTCCGGAAAGCGCCAGGTCCGGCCGCCGGATCGAGGAGCTGGTCGCAAAGCCGAAGAAGCCCGCCCCCCGCCCGGCCAGGCTTGCTCCGGGCAGGATCGAGGGCGCCGTGGCGGGTCCGGCGCCCGAGCGCATCGCGCCTCAGCTCGCCTCCCCGACGCCGGCGCCGCCGGACGGCGACGGCTGGCTGCATGAGATAAAATTCGACGGCTACCGCACGGCTGCCCACATCGCCGGCGGCGCGGTGCGGCTCGTCACCCGCGGCGGCCTCGACTGGACGAAGCGTTATGCCGACCTGCCCGCCGCCCTGGCCAGATTGCCGTGCCGCGAGGCGATCCTCGACGGCGAGATCGTCGCGACCGACGACAAGGGCATCCCGCGGCTTTCGGCCTTGCAGGACGCGCTCTCCACTGGCGCGGCCGGAAAACTGACCTTCTACGCCTTCGATCTCCTCCATCTCGACGGATGGGACCTCAGGAACGTGCCGCTGATCCAGCGCAAGGCGCTGCTCAGCCAGTTCCTCGCCGGCAGCGTCACGGCGAATTCGGCGATCCAGGTCAGCGATCACGTCGAGGGCGACGGCCGGGCGCTGTATGAGCGTGCCTCGGAGATGGGGCTGGAGGGCATCGTCTCCAAACGCGCCGACGCACCGTACCAGTCCGACCGGTCGAAGACCTGGCTGAAGGCCAAGGCGTTGCAGGCCGACGACTTCGTCATCGCCGGCTACACGGTCTCCCAGGCCGCCGAAGGCCTGGCTTCGCTGGCGCTGGCCGAGTGGGCCGACGGCGAACTCCAGTACCGGGGCAAGGTCGGCACCGGCTTCGACGCGGCGACCCTGGAGGCGCTGCTGGCCCGGCTGGAGCCGCTGCGAAGCGGCGCCGAGCCGCTCGACGGCGCGCCGCGCGACATCATCTGGGTGCGGCCGGTGCTGTCGGCGCGCATCCATTACGGCGCCAGAACGACCGACAATCTGCTGCGCCATTCGGTGTTCAAGGGGCTGCGCGAGGTCGAGCTCACCTCGGCCGCCTCGGCGCCGGCACGCAAGCGGCTGATCTCGGATGCCGATCTCGCCACCATCTGGGTGACCAATCCGACCCGCCGCCTGTTCGGCAGATCGGGGCCGACCAAGCTGGACATCGCCGTCTACTACGCCGCCATGGGCGACTTCATGCTGCCGCACCTTCTCGGCCGGCCGGTCTCGCTGTTCCGCTGCCCGACCGGAAGGCCGCAGGACTGCTTCTTCCAGCGCCACCCCTTCACCGGCATGCCGCCGACCATCGCGTCCTTCGACACGAAGAATTCCGAAGGCGAGACCAAGGGCTACATCTCGGTCGAGGACGTCAAGGGGTACCTTGCCCTGGCGCAGTTCGGCGTGGTCGAGTTCCACACATGGGGCACGCTGCGGAAAAACCTCGACCGGCCGGACCGGGTCGTCTTCGATCTCGATCCGGGCGAAGGCATCGCCTGGCGCGAAGTGGTCGAGGCGGCCGTGCATGTGCGCGGCGCGTTGCAGGGCCTCGGCCTGGAGCCTTTCGTCAAGACTTCGGGGGGCAAGGGCATCCACGTCGTCGTGCCGACGACCAGGAAGCTCGGCTGGAAGCAGTTCCACGAGGCGGCCAGCGAAATCTCCGCGGGGATCGCGGCCACGGCGCCGACGGTCTTCACGACGGTGATGGGCAAAGAGAACCGCCGGAAGCGCATCTTCATAGACTTCCACCGCAATGCGCGGGGCGCCACCGCGGTCGCCCCCTATTCGCTGCGCGGCCGCGCGCACACGCCGGTATCGACGCCGCTGAGCTGGAGCGATCTCGAGTCCATCGACGCTCCGGAGGATTTGAACTACTCTTCCGTGCCGGGCCTTCTGGAGACGACGGGCGATCCTTGGGCGGACATTAACGACTTTGCCCGAGAATTGCCGCCTCCGTTGCAGGTCAAGAGATAGTCGCGTCGTCGCGTAGGAGACAAACATGGCGCCAAGGGCAAGTTGGAAGGGCTACCTGAAGCTGAGCCTGGTGAGCTGTCCGGTCCGGCTCTATCCGGCCACCAGCTCAAGCGAACGCATCAGCTTCAACCAGCTCCACAAGAAGACCCATAACCGCATCAACATGAAGCCGGTGGACCCGGAGCTCGGCCTGATCGAGCGCTCCGATCTGGTCAAGGGCTATGAGTACGAGGACAAGAAATACATCATCATCGAGGATTCCGACCTCGAGAGCGTCAGGATCGAATCCAACCACACGATGAACATCGAAGCCTTCGTCGACCAGGATTCCATGGACGTCATCTACCAGGACGCGCCCTACTATCTCGCCCCGGACGGCGCCATGGCGGAGGAGACCTTCATCGTCTTGCGCGAGGCGCTGCGCCGGACCAACAAGCTCGCCATCGCCCGCCTGGTGCTCTCCAGCCGCGAGCGCGTCGTCACCATCGGCGCGCGGGACACCGGCATGTTCGTCTGCACGCTGAGGAATCCCAACGAGGTCCGCGGCACGTCCGAATATTTCGGCAACATACCGGTCGGAAAGCCCGACCCGGAGATGCTGCAGCTCGCCGAGGCGCTCATCCAGCAGAAGGCGACGACCTTCGATCCGCAGAATTACGAGGACCGCTACGAGATCGCGCTGATGACGATGATCCGCGAGAAGCTCAAGGGTCACAAGCCGATCATCGCCGCCGCACCCGAGCGCGGCAACGTCGTCAACCTGATGGACGCGCTGAAGGCCAGCCTGTCGCAGAGCAAGCCGCCGGCGAAGAGCAAGACCAAGGCGGAGCCGCCGGCCAAGCCTGCCCTCAAGGTCGCGGCGTCCGGCGGCGGAAAGGCATCGGCCAAGGGCAGGAAGTGAGTGCGCTCGCCGGCAACACCATCTGCCTGATCGGGGCGCTCGCGTCCTTCCCCCGGCGGGCCGTCCGGCGCGAGGTCGAGCGCCAGGGCGGCGTGCTGCGGAGCAGCGTCACCCGCGGCACCACGCATGTCGTGTTCGGCCACCGGCTGATCGAGAGCTGGGACGAGCTGCGCATCGAGGCCGCCGTCGAGCGGGAGAGGAGCGCCGGACGGCAGCTCCTGAGCGAGAACGGCTTCCTGCGCCTGCTGGGCCTGGCGCAGCCGGCGCCGGCGACGCTGGCCCGGCAGGTGCTGATCGAGCAGGCCGGGCTGCCGCCGGCCATTTTCGATCTCCTGGCGCTTTTCGACGCGTTCGAGCGCGACGTCGAGCCCTTCACCTTCCGCGACCTGATCCTGGCCAAGAAATACGTCATGCTGCTGGTCGGCACGTCGTGGAGCACCATCGTCAGGTCGATCCGCCGCTCGCCCTCCGTCGGCGCGCTTGCGTCGCTGGCGCTGCATGCGGAGCGCAGCGACGCCATCTATGCGCAGCACGCGCAGGGAGGCGTCAGCGAGCTTGACGGGCAGGTGATGCTGCCGCTCGCCAGCGACGATGTCGAACTGGAGGCGCTGCGCGCCCTGGCCGACGAGGCGGAGGCGCAGGAACGGCACGAGCAGGCCGCCGCGATCTATCGGGAGTATCTGGCGCACAGGCCCGGCAACGCCGTGGTGCATTTCAACCGCGGCAACTGTCTGCGCCATCTCGGCCGGCTCGCTGAGGCCGGGCAGGCCTATATGGGCGCGATCAAGCGCGACCCGAAATTCGTCGAGGCGTGGTTCAACCTCGCGGCGATCGACGCCGAACAGGGCAGGACCGACGCGGCCCGCCGCAGCCTGAGCAAGGCGATCGCCCTCGACGCGGGTTATGCCGATGCGGTCTACAACCTGGCGAGCCTGGAATACGAGGCCGGCAACCTCGCCGAAGCACGCCGCTGGTGGCTGCGCTACCTCGAGCTCGATCCCCACTCGGAATGGGGACGCATCGCGGCGCGCGGCATCCAGTTCGTCGACCTGGCGCAGAAGAACGCGAGCTGAAATGACATCGTTTCTCTTCGACGGACCGGACTCCGCGCCGACGACGATCCTGCTCGGGCACGGCGCCGGCGCGCCGATGGATTCGGCGTCGATGACCGCCGCGGCCCGGGCGCTCGCCGCAGCCGGGTTTCGCGTCGCCCGCTTCGAGTTCGGCTACATGGCGGCGCGCCGCAGCGGCGACGGCCGCAAGCCGCCGCCGCGAGCCGAAACCCTGCAGCCCGAATATCTGGCCGCGGTCGAGGCGCTGGGAAAGAACGGCCAGCTCGTCATCGGCGGCAAGTCGATGGGCGGCCGCGTCGCCAGCATGGTGGCGGACGATCTCCATGGCGCCGGCCGGATCGCCGGGCTGCTCTGCCTGGGCTATCCGTTCCACCCGCCGGCCAAGCCCACGCAGCTGCGCACCAAGCATCTCGAAACGCTGCGCACGCCGACCCTGATCTGCCAGGGCACGCGCGACGAGTTCGGCACACGCGAGGAGGTATCGGGCTACGCGCTGTCCGAGGTGATCCAGATTCTGTGGCTCGACGACGGCGACCACGACCTGAAGCCGCGCAAGTCGGTTTCGGGCTATTCGGCCCCCGATCACCTCAACACCATGGCGCAGATGGCCTGGGCCTGGGCGGAGCGGATCGCCGCCGGCTGAGACGACGCGGACGATTCCCGCTTGCGGCGGGAAGCCAACTGTGCGTTGATCCCGGCAGTTCGGAGTTGCGTCATGGACAAGCGTAAAAGCTCCCTGCCTAGGCCGCCGGCCGGCCTTCCCTCTTCCGTTCAGGCCGCCGTCTCGGAGCAGGTCCGCCAGCGCCAGGCCGTGCGCGAGATGCTGCAGCGGCGCAACATCCGCATCGTCCGCGAGGTCTATTCCACCGACCGTCCGACGGTCTCCCGCGTTTCGGTGCGCGGCGAACAGTATGATGTCGGCGAGACCGACCTGGCGCTGCTGGCGTCGGGCCGCAGCCCGACCTGGCTCGGCCTCAGCCCGGTGCCGCAGGACGACGAAGCGTAGGCGGGGCGGCCGTTGCCTCGCCCATGCTGATCGCCACCTACAACATCAACAACGTCAATCGCCGCCTCGCCAATCTCCTCGGCTGGCTGGCGGCGCGGAAGCCGGATGTCGTCTGCCTGCAGGAACTGAAGGCCGCCGACGCGGACTTCCCCGCCGCTGCGATCCGCTCGGCCGGCTATGAGGCGGTCTGGGCGGGGCAGCGGACCTGGAACGGCGTCGCCATCCTGGCGCACGGCGCGATGCCGGTCCTGACCCGGGCCGAGCTGCCGGGCGACCCCGACGACCGCCAGAGCCGCTACATCGAGGCGGCCGTCGGCGGCATCCTGATCGCCAGCATCTACGCGCCAAATGGCAATCCGCAGCCCGGCCCGAAGTTCGACTACAAGCTTGCCTGGCTGGAGCGGCTCGCGCGGCACGCGACGGCGCTGCGCAGGACCGGCGCGCCGGTGGTGCTGGCCGGCGACTACAACGTCGCGCCGACCGAACTCGACATCTATCCGACGCGCTCCTGGGACGACGACGCGCTGGTCCAGCCGGAAAGCCGCGCCGCCTTCCGCCGGCTGGTCGGGCGAAGCTGGACGGACGCCATCCGGACGCTGCACCCGGACGAACGCATCTATTCCTTCTGGGACTACAAGCGGAACCGCTGGCCGCGCGACGCCGGCCTGCGCCTCGACCACCTGCTGCTCTCGCCGAACCTCGCCGGCCGGCTGGTCGCCGGCGGCGTCGACCGCGAGACCCGCGGCCTGGAGGGAGCGAGCGACCACGCACCCGCCTGGATCGAGCTGTCGGATTCCGGTTGAGGGCCGCGCGCGGGGCCGTGCAGGTAGGGCTCTGGAGCGGGTAACGGGAATCGAAGCCGCGCGATCAGCCTGGGAAGCTGGCGTCAATTACACAGCATCGGACGCGACAATGTCAGGCGGCCCGTATCCAATGCCGTGCATCTGCCTTGTAGGAAACTCGCCGGTGCGGATGGACGACGCCGTGGAAAATTCGGAGCGGCAGGACCGTCAGGCCGGGTGAAGGGCGCAGATCCGGCGTCCAGGCGATCGAATTGGCGACGACGCGCGACATCAGGCCCGGCCCGGTGACCAGCCATAGCGACTCGGTGGCGCCTTCGATCACCGATTGCGCCGCCTCGCGCAACGCCGCACCGGTGAGCGGATGGCGCGGTGTCGCTGCCAGGAAATTGTTGCCGATGGAGCAGAATTCGTCCTGGTAGCAGCAGAACGTGACATCCGGAGAAAGCAGGGTGCTCAACGGCGCGGCGCAATAGTCGTCTGCGTCGAGATAGACGCCTCCCTCGGCATAAAGCACGGCCAGCCGGAACAGGTCCGCCTTCATGGCGGGATGACGCGCCAGCTTGTAAGCCCGCAGCGGCTCGGGACGGCCGAACGCCGACAGGAAGCGTCGCACGGCAGCGTCGTTCCAGCGCCGATAGGACAGGTCGCCGTTCACGGCCTTCGCCCGCTCCATCAGCAGGTCCACGTCCCTGGGCGGCGTTTCCGTGTCCCAGAACTGATGCAGGATTTTTGGTATGCGGCAGTTGGCTTGCAAACCTGCAGAGGGCGGCGTGAACACTCCGGCGCGGGCCAGGCCTATAAGCAGACCGAGCGCCGCCGCGAAATTGCCGGGGCCCGAGCGCAGTAAAGCGCCAGCGGTTTCGATCAATGCTTCCGTGCCGAGTTCGGCGGCCGCCGCGAGTTGCGCTGTCTCCTGCGGCCGCAGCCGGAGATCGTTCACGATCTGGCCGATAAGGCTGCGCAGCGCGCCGGCGCCCCGGCGCGGCGGCCCTCCGTTCGGCGATTTCCGGGGAATGTGCACCAGCGCCTTCCAGGCAAGCTCGGGCTGGAAGGCGGCCGCTGCCGCTCGTGTAAAGCCGATGCCGGCGCTGGCATTGTCCGGGGCGACGGCAAGCATCGCCTTTGCGTGCTCCAATGCGGTGCCGTGCTCGAATCTCAGGATTGCCAGGCGCATCCGAAGGCGCATCTTGACCAGCCAGTCTTCGGGCCTGCCCGTGTCCGGCCAACAGTCGAGGAGCCCTGAGACCTCCTCCCATTGGCCCGCTTCCAACAGGCATTCGATCCCCAGTTTGCGCTCGGCCGTGGTCGGCTGCGCCTGCCCGGCGAGTATTTCGAGCGCGTCCTCGATGCGCCCCGATTTTCGCAGGCTGTTTGTCCAGCGGACGCGCCGCGCCGCGTCGTGCGGGTGCGCCGCCGCATCGGCGGCAAAGATGCGCTGCGCTTCGTCCAGATCGCCAGCAGCCTCGGCCTGGGTGCCGCGGAACTGCGATATCTGCGGATGATCGGGGTGGTGTGCCGCCAGCAGCCGAAGGCTGGCCTGCGCTGCTTCGAGTAGCCCCGTCTTGCCGAGCAGGAAGGTCTGCTGAGCCAGCAGCTCGGCCGAATCCGGGGTTTGCGCAAGCCCATCCGACAAAACCGACAACGCCTCGTCATAGCGGCCAAGCCCTCTCAGGTGGCGCACCAGGCGCAGGCGCGCCGCAATGTTCCGCGGGCTGGCTTCGACAGCAGCGGCATAGGTCCGCTCTGTCGTGGGGGCATCGCCGCCAAGCTTCTTCGCCATCTGCCGCAGCCTGGGCAGCAGCGGATGATCAGAAGCCTGCCTTTCCAGCGTCTGCAGTCTTGCTTGCGCCGCCTCGGCCTGCCTCATCCGGCAATACAGCAACGTTCGTTCAGCCAGCAAGTCGGCGGACGCCGGCTCCAATGCAAGGCCCTCCGCCAGCACGGTCTGTGCCTCGATCTGGCGGTCGAGCCGCAGCAGGCAGCGAACCCAACGCAGGCGCAGCTGCTCGTCCCCGGGCCGCGCAGCGACGCCGGCCGCGTAAATTCGCTCCGCCTCTGCGACATCACCGGTCGCGATGGCCTGGGCTGCGCGAAGCTGCGGCAGGCGGGGATCGTCGGGATGGTGCTTTGCAAGGACCTGAAGGGTCTTCTGCGCAGCCTGGAGCCGGCCTTGCCTCCGCTGTTGACCCGACAGTTCGGCCAGCAGGCGCGGCGCGTGCGGCATGAGCGCCAGGCCTTCCCTCAAAACGGCCTGCGCCTGCCGGTGGCGGCCAAGCCTGGCGAGTTCGCGCGACCACTTCAGCCGACGTCCTATGTCGGTCGGGTGTTTCGCGATGTCCGCATCCGGGTCTGAAGGCCGCGGAACGCCGGCATGGGTCCGAGAGGTCAGGCTGCACGCTCCCCGGCGCGTCGCAGCGCCGCCGCGGCCATCGCGATCCGGCTGCGGATCGAAGCCGGAACCTGGCGGGAGCTCATGGCGCGGGGTTGCTGCAACTCCTCCATCGCCGCGGGCGCAGACCCGTAAAGCGCCTTGTATTCGGCGTAGTTGTCGAAGCGTTCGCGCGAGACGTTGTCGATGAAAGTCTCAGCCGCCGTGCCTTCGGCGAGCACGATCTCGTGGTTCTCCGTCTCGATGTGGTAGACGACGAAACGCTCGCCGAGTTCGCTCGACGGGATGCGCCGGATCGTCGTGCCGTTCACGAGCGCGCCGGCATGGACCAGCACGCCGTCGATCAGCAGGGCGTGCGTTGCGGTAACACGCAGATCGCGGAGAGGCAGGTCGTTACCCAGCGCCCCGCCGGACACGCAGACGGGTCGCCGTCCGTCAGGCATGCCGAATACCGTCGACAGCGTCTGCCGGCCGATCCATTTCACCGGCACTGAACGCCCGTCCGCCGTCATGACAAGATCGCCGATGGAAAGCGTCTCGACCGCGTGCTCCCCATCCGGCGTCGCGATCAGCGTTCCCGCGCCGAAGCAAACGGGGAAGGGATCATCGGTATCGATCTCTAGTGGTTCGCCTGAGGTGTATCCCGTGTTGGAGAAAAAATAGTAGTCGCTGCCCTGCTGGACGAGGAAGCCGTCGCCGGAGAAGCCCACATACTGGCCGCCCCCTGAGAGTGGGCCGCCAGTGATAGTCATATTGTCCCCGGTCTCAAAGGTAGTTTCGCCCGGCTGGCCGCTGCCCTCGTTGTCGCTAGCGTGGTGGTCAGCTTCTACGCTATCAGCGGTGGGGGTGAAGATACCGGTGCCAGGGTCATAGGTGCCTACGGTGTAGAAACTGCTGTCGTATTCCGCCATGATCGGTCGCTCCAGCTACGCGCTCATACAATGCGCGTGAAAAGTGGCCCCTCCCCCAAAATCATCTAAACAGCATAGCCGCAAGGCGGTCAACAAATAATGGATAAGCATTTAACTATAAAATTTGGTTACAAAAAATCGGCGCGAGACTTCTACCTCGCCAGATCAGTAACAGATGATACATCCCCTAACTTAACTTTCGACTTCCGATGCGAGCTTTCCTTCTATGGGTTTTGCGGCAGGTATTCTCAACTCAGATCCTGAATGCGATGCCGCCCTGAATTTCGGCTGTTTCGTCGAAATGCAGCCTGAGCGGCTGGAAGTCGTCCGCTGCCGCTGCGTGAAACACCGTACGGTCGGTTCCCTTTTGGATCGCGAAAGCGGCCGACCAGATGCCGATCAGGAAACCGCTGCGGTCGCGAAGCTCGATGCCGTGGCCGACCAGATCGCGCACGTCCAGCCCCGCCGCATCCTTGCTGGCGACGAGTTCGAGGCAGATCAGGCCATTTTGGTAGAAGCGCCAGCACACCTTGTGAAACGTGCAATCATCGACTTGCAGCGCCGGCCACTCGAACTGCACCCAGCGCAATGGTTTGCCGTCGTGATCGCGCTCGCCGCGCTCGACCGAGGCGGATTCGCCCCGCAACTGGGTCTTGACCGGCAAGGTCGCCTGCTGGCGGGCAAGCGGAATCCAGCTTTCGCCCGAGCCGCCAGCCAGCAGCTGGTTGACGCTGGCCATCTTGTCCTTCGCCGCTTCGGGAAGCGGCAGCTTGCCGAGAATCGGCCTAGCGAGAAGGGCCGCCAGCTGGATCATGCTTCACACCTCCATCAGGCGATTGGGACCGTATAGGATAGGGGGGGCATCGGCTCTTCCTCAGTCGGCGGTGACGCTCCAGCTGTCGTCCGGGTTGAAGCGGTCGATATATTTGACGATCGCCTCGGTCGCGGGACCGAGATCGGCCTCGTAGACGATGCCCTGCTGGTTGACCGCGAAGGTGTGCACGCCCGTTTCGGCATATTTGACCGGCCAGGCGACCAGGGCGAAGCCGCCGATCATGTTGCCGTTGATGACATAGTCGTAGGCGCCGCCGGCGATGTTGTCGCCCTGGCCGGTGAGGATCTTGAAGCGATAGCCGAAGTAGCCGTCGCCCTCGGCGGCGTCAGTCAACTCCGCCTGGCTGAGGTCGCCCGCCGGGCTTTCGCCGTTCACCTCGTCGGCCGGCCAGTAGAGGCCGTCGGTCGCGCCCTCGCTGCTGATCAGTTTTTGCGCGAACTCCTCCACGCCATCGGCGTCGCGGTCTTCCATGGTGTAGTCGTTCTGCGCCTCGACATAGGCCAGCATCGCCGCCAGCACCTCAAGCTCGTTCTCGCCGACGCGCCGGTTGACGATCTCCTCCAGACCGGCCTGGGTATCGAACGCCCATTTGCCGTCGTCGTCGCCCTTCAGCAGCGGAAACGGAAACGGCCAGAGCTTTTCGCCGATCTGCAGGCTTTTTCCGTTGTCGATATCGGCGACCACCAGTGTTTTCGCCGCGCCCTCGCGGATCTGCGCGAACGTGTCCATCACACCGTCCGCGCCCTTGAGCTTGGCCGCATCGAGGCCGAGCAGCTTCGCCAGACCGTCGAAGTCGTCGTCGGTCAAGGTCTTCTTGAAAGCATCGATCGCGGCCTCCGCATTGTCGAACAGCGGCGGGTCTTGTTCCGATTCGAAGGCGAAGATGCCTGGGTCTTCAGCCTCGCTTGCCGCGCCTGCCGCCGCCTGATCCGCCGGGGCTTGTTCCTGCGCCGATGCCGCCGCCGGCAGACCCGTTGCGAGCCCGGCCATAAGCGCGGCCATGGAGAGCGTGCGGAGCATGTTGTGAAGGGTGGTGTTCATGGTTTCCTCCTCGCTCTTCTCAACGCCTGCGGCCGCCGTGATGTCCGCCGCCCATGTGTCTTCCTCCTCCGCCGCCGCGATGCAGCTGGCGTCCGCCGCCGCCGTGGTGAATGGCCCGTCCACCACCGCGGTGCCCGCCCCCCATGGCCTGGCGGCCGCGGTTGGAATGGACTCTCGATATCTTGCCGCGATCGACGTTTCCCAGCGCCGAGTGGTGCTGCGGCCTGTGGTCAACCTTGTGACCCATCTTCGGCTTGCCGGCCGGGCGGTGGATGTTGGCGGGTCGGCGATCGGCATTCGGACGCGCCGCCGCGCGCCGGTCGCCGGCCGGGCGTGCTGCCGGCCGCTGGCCATCCGGACGGCGGATCTGGTCGCCGCCAGGCCGGTTCTTCAGACCGTCCAGCGTGCTCTTGCGGATGTCATGGGCCTTGGCGTGGCGGGCTGCGTTGTTGCCCGGATGGCTGCGCTTGATGTCCGCCGCGCGGTCGCGGATCGAATTGCCGCGATTGGCCTCCACGCGGTTCTTGATGTTGGTGCGGTCGAACTTGTTCAGTTGATCCCGGTCGAAATTGAGCTTCGAGCGGTCGACATTCTTCCAGTCGATGTCATTGAAGTTGATCTTGCCGTCGAAGTCCCGATTGTTGAAGCAATGGTCGCAGTCGATGTCGATGTCGTTGCCATCCCAGTGGCCGCCCCACACGTCCCAGTCGTCCCAGTCGACGGCGGCGGCCCACACCGCGCCGGTCACCGCCGCGGCGAAGAACGTCGCGCCCGGATACCAGTAGGTGGGATAGGGATCGGGATAGTAGGCGATCGGCGCCGCCACATAGTCCGGCTCGTAGAGCATCTCAGGCTCGTAGCGCGGCACATAGACGACTTCCGGGTTCGCCGGCTGGATGACGATGTTGTCGCCCTGCGTCTCCACCTTGACCTTGTCGTCGGTCTTGATGATGTCCTTCGCCACCGCCTCCTCGCGCAACTGCTGGATGGCGATCAGCACGTCCTTCTGCTGGTAGGCGATGGCGTCGCCGAGCGCCTGCGTCCATTCGAGGTCGTCGCTCATCATCTTGACGACCTCGGGATAGTTGAGCAGCGAGATGACGCTGCCGTCCCAGCTTTCCTTCGGCTTCAGGCTCTTGTCCTTGGCGTAGTCGTCGAGATAGCGCGACGCCTCGACGATCTGCAGCGGATAGAGCGAGGCCGCGGTGACCACCGCGATCAATTCGTCCGGATAGAGCGCGATGCGCGCCACCAGCACCTCCAGCTCGTCGGCGCTGAGCGGCTCCGGCGCCTGCGTGGCGGCCGCGCCCGGATCGGCCGCGGCTGTCTGCTCCTGGGCAAGGGCGGATGTCGGACCGGCGGTTGCCAGCAGGATGGAGGCAAGCGTGGCCGCAACGGCGAGGCCAAGTCTTCGGGTGCTCTTGCTATTCATATCGGTGACCTCCCGCTGTTTACTGTCCTTTAGAAATGCACGACGAGGCCCATGATCGGGCCCTGCTGGACGGCGTCGAAGACGAAGCCGTCCTTGCTGTAGTCCACGCCGAGCGCGCGGTAGCCGGCGACGGCGGAGAACGTGTCGTTGAACTTGTAGCCGAGGGCCGCCGCCACATCCCAGTCGAGATCGGCCTGGCCGGCGCCGACCAGCCCCCAGCCGGTCACGTAGATGGCGTCGGTGAAGGCGTATCTGGCGCGAATGCCGGCCAGCCCGTCGACCCAGGTTTCGCCGTCGCTGACGTCGGCGCCGTCGAGCAGGCCGCCATTCACCGAAATTTCCGTGTTGACGCTCCAGACCCGCGCGCCGGCGACCACGTCGAAATAACTGCGGTCGTCCTTGAACAGCGAATAGCCGGCGCCGACCAGGCCGGCGAACGTCTCCGAGGTGACGTCGACGCTGTCGGCAACGATGCCCCTCGGCGTTCCGGAGCCGACCGTCAGCTTCGTGTACATGACGTCGCCGAAGATCGAGAAGCGGTCGTAGCGGGCCTCGCCGATCGCCATCGCGGCGAAGTCGAGATTGTTGAATATGTCGCCGAAATCCGCGTCGATATGGATGGTTGCCGGCAGGCCGAACTGGGCGATGTCGCCGGAGAGGCCGGCCGCCCAGAAATACGGGCTGACGGCGAAGGTCCAGCCATCGGCCTCCGCCTCGACCTGCTCGGGCGACATCGGTATCGGAACGTCCGCGGCCTGGGCAGGGACGGCCGCCAGGAGACCGAGCATAAGAACAGTTTCAAGTCGGCTAAGCATTTTCATTCCACGTCCCACCTCGATAGTCATGCACGGGAGCGAAATTACCTGCTTTCGCTCCCGAAATCTCGCCTTCATTTCTTCGGAAACAGGAAGGTAACCGAGGCGCGCACGCCGAGACCGTCGGGTCCGGCCTCGGGGCTTTCGGCCCAGTAGCGGATGCCCGCCCCCAGGCTGACCGGCTGCTCGCCGAACTTCACCAGCTTGCTGACCATGAAGTTGACCGGCACCGACCAGGATTCGCTTTCCCAGTCGTAGGTCGACTCGGTGTTGAGCGCGAAGGTCCAGGCGTCCGCCGTCGTGTAGGAGATGAAGGGCTGCAGGAAGGTGGAGCTCACGTCCGCGCGTGCGTCGTCGCCGGCAAACGACCAGATGTGATTGGCGAGGATGCCATAGGTCCAGGGACCCGACTGCTTCAGCACCACGGCGGTGGGCCCGGCGCCCCATTTCTCGCCGCCGAGCAACGGATCGGTGCCGGTCGGCAGCATGATGACGGGGCCGGCGCCCCAGATGATGCCCCCCGGGCCCGGCGCCTTGGGCGAGAAGAACAGGCTCTGCACGGTGTCGCCAAGCCCGAACTGGGTGCCGGACGGGCCGGCGACGTCCTCCTGCCAGATCACCGGCACGATGGTCCGCGAGATCAGGTTCCAGTCCTCGTTGAGCGAGATCGGAACGACCGGCTGGATGTTCATAGTCACCCGGTCGCCGTCATTGGGACCGTAGCCGGAATCGTAGTTGAACTGGAACGGCACGCTGATCAGCGAGGCGATCGGATTGGAGAGCTGCTTCGCCAGGTCCGCGTCCTGGGCGGAGGCGGGTGCCGCCGCAGCCAAGACGATGATGAATGCCGCCAGTGTCAACCGCCGTTTCGACGTCATCACTTGTTCTTCCTCAGTGATTTTCACACCTCGCCTCCAAGGGCAGCACGTAGGATGCCGAGCACCTTTCCGTCCCGATCGTTGACGATTTCCACGAGTCCCTGCTCGACCGCTGCGTCGAATGCCACCTGCTTGTCGACGACCGCACTCAAGACGCTCTCATCTGACAGGACGACAGTCTCACTGTCATCGGCAGCAGCCGTATGAACGACGGCTTTCACATCGCCGGCATGGATGACGTACCGGGTCCACAGCCGCGAGCGCACGAGCACAAGCGCAAACTGCCGGCTTTCGAGGCTGTCGAGGCGAGATGCGACGCGCGCTAATCTGTCTTCGAGTTCATGCAACTGTCGCACCGCACGGCGGTAGCCTGCCCCGAAAAGCGCCAGCTTGGCGGGTTCTTCCCGTTTATCGAGGACGCCACGGTCAGCGGCCTGGCGAATGGCGACCGCAACGGCCAGCGATCTGGGATGTGCTACGTCGAAGGCTGCGTTTGCCAGCCCGGAATGATAACCACAGGCCAACGCCCCGTGAGCGCTGGCCGCGACTGCCAGGGTACCTGAAAGCAAAGCCCGATATCGCATTCGCCACCTCCGGCTTGGATGGCAGGACGCTGCCCGCGCCCCACTCGACGCTCTCGGGGCCTGAGTGCCACAGCAAGGTGGCACCCAGGCTGGCCATCGCATGTCACGGAGTAACAATAT
This sequence comes from Kumtagia sp., assembly GCF_059502445.1. Classification (NCBI taxonomy): domain Bacteria; kingdom Pseudomonadati; phylum Pseudomonadota; class Alphaproteobacteria; order Hyphomicrobiales; family Phyllobacteriaceae; genus Kumtagia; species Kumtagia sp. Next base: position 9,485 of record NZ_JCACER010000075.1, on the reverse strand, counting down.
TGAACCAAAAGTCGAACGTGTCGAGCATCGAAACCATCTGGCCGAGCTTTGCGGAATCACCTGCTATCTTGATGTCGCCGTCCGTCGTCGCCTTTTCGAGAGTCGTCTGACCCAGGACGATATTGTTCAGGGTCTCCCGCGAGAGCGTGACGGTAGCGTCCGCGGCATCCGCCTGCTTGCCTGCAGTGTTGTTGAGCACGCCGTTTTCGAGCTCGACCAGATATTTGCCGTCGGCCCCGCCGAAATCGAAGTTGAGGGTGATGTGCGCATCGCCCGCCTTCTCGCTGTTGAGGCGCACGCCGAGATAGTCGAAGAACAGGTCCAGCGACATCGCTCGGATCGTGTCGGGGCTTGCGGTGCTCGGCGTTCCCGCTTGCATGATACCGTTGCGCAATTCCTGTGCGCCGGTCAGATAAAAGTTGCGCCATGGCCCGGACTCGGCTTGGTATCCGAGCTGCTCCAGAGCATCGGCCGTCAAATTCTTGGCAGCCTGATTGTCCGGATCGGCAAAGACGACATGGTTCGTTACCTGCGCGACCCAGCGATAGTCGCCCTTGTCGAAGGATTCCTTCGCCTTTTGCAGCACCGCATCGGCACCGCCCATGAACTCGACGTACTTCTTGCTGGCTTCTGCCGGTGGCAGTTCGTGAAGGGTGGAAGGATTGCCGTCGAACCAGCCGAGATAGAGCACGTAGGTGGCCGCGACGTCGTGATAGATCGAGCCGTAATAGCCGCGATTTGCCCAGTATTTGTCGAGGCTGTCCGGCAGTTTGAAGGTTTCGGCGATCTCGCGCATCGTCTTGCCGTGATTGACCGCGCGCAGCGTTTCATCGTTGATGTAGCGGTAGAGATCGCGCTGCTTCTCCAGAAGCTCCGTAACGTTCTCCTTGCCCCAGGTCGGCCAGTGGTGCTGGGCGAACAGGACTTCGGCCTTGTCGCCCCACATCACCAGTGCCTGGTTCAGATATTTCGACCAGGGCAGCGGCTCGCGTATCTTGGCGCCGCGCAGCGAGTAGGTGTTGTGCAGCGTGTGGGTCGCGTCCTCGGCGGCTGAGATCGCCTTCTTCTCCTCGATGAACCAGAGCATTTCGGCCGGAGCTTCGGAGCCCGGCGCCATCAGGAACTCGTAGGTAAGTCCGTCGATGGTTTCCTTGTGGCCCGTCTCCGCGATGATGTCGGTGGGCGGGATCAGCGTGACCGTTCCGGCCGAGGTGGTGGTGCCAAGGCCGGCGCCGACCTGACCCTTGGGATCGGGTTTCAGCAGATTGCCGTACATGTAGCTGGCCCGGCGGCTCATCGCATTGCCTGCGAAGACGTTCTCGGCCACCGCGGCCTCGAGGAAGCCGTGCGGTGCGTAGATCTTGGTCTTGCCCGAGCTCACATCCTCCCCGCTGACGACGCCGCGGACGCCACCATAGTGATCGACATGGCTATGCGTGTAGATGACGGCCTTCACCGGCTTCTGCCCGCGATGCTGATAATAAAGGTCCATCCCGATCTTGGCCGTCTCCTCGGAAACCAGCGGATCGACGACCGTGACACCTTCCGCGCCTTCGATGATGGTCATGTTCGACAGGTCCAGGTTGCGCACCTGGTAGATGCCGTCCGTGACCTCGAACAGCCCCGAGATGTTGATGAGCTGCGACTGGCGCCAGAGGCTGGGATTGACGCTGTCGGGCGCAGGCGCGCCCTCGGTGATGAAGCCGTATTGCTGCGGATTCCAGATAGGATTGCCGGACTGGCCCTGGATGACGGCGGTCGGAAGCGGCGCGATGAGACCTTTCTTGGCATCGTCGAAGTCGCTCGTGTCGTCGAACGGCAGTTCGCCAAGCAGCTTCTGGTTTGCAGCCTTTGTCGTCTCGGTCGCCTCTTTGCGCTGATCTTGGTCTTGGGCAAAGGTAGGTTGCACGGGTCCAGCAACAAGGACCGCGACGACAGAGACACTCCCGAACAATGTCTTCGCGTTCATGAATTCGACTCCTCGCTTGTCGTTTGCTCTCGGAAAGATTTCGCCCGGCAGACGTCCGACGCTACGCGTCCGGTACGATGGTCATATGTTTTTCGATCCCGTTCGGGCAGTCGATCCCATCGGCCTCCGAAGGTGTTCACGGATTTCGTCCTCCAGTTCGAGCAACAGCTGGCGGTAATCTTGTGCCTTCCTGCGGTCGCTCTTCCAACGTTCCAGCGCTGTCGTGGCGGCCGCATAGTCCTCGCAGATCGCGCTGAACGCCGGGTCGGATGCGCAGCGGCGGCGTATTTCGAATTCGTGGCCCGCGAAATGGCGTAGAACCGGCGCCAGGTCGAACATCCAGCAAGACCTTCAATGGTTTCTGGTCGTCTGAATGCAACGCACGCTCACGCGGACACGTCACAAAAGGAAGGTGCGAACAGGTACGAACGGTAGCGGCGGGGCTTTGCCCGCAGCCGAATCTGGCGTAAGGATTTCCAGTTCCGTCGCCAAGCAGATGTCGGCGTGCCCGTATGAATTCGGTCCGTAAAATCTTCTCGACCGATCGTGGCGGCCATGTTTCGCCGGATAGAGTTCGCGAAGAATTATCCCGAATACTGGGCAGCCCGGATTTCAAGGCATCGCCGCGGCGCCGGGAAATGCTGGTCTTTCTGGTCGAGGAACTGCTCGCCGGCCGGGGCCACGAACTCAAAGGCTATACGATCGGCGTGGCGGTGTTCCGGCGAGGCGAAGACTTCGACGCCCAGTCGGATCCGGTCGTACGCCTCGAGGCTCGGCGGCTGCGGCGGGATCTGGACGGCTACTACGTGGCGGCAGGTCGTGGAAATCCCCTGCGCATCTCCATCCCCACGGGGAACTACGCTCCCGATGTTCAGCTGGCGCAATCCGAAGCGCCGGGACCCCTTGAGAGCCTTTCGGACGGAGGGCCGACCGTCGCCGCGGATCAGCCCGCGTCAGGGCCCATCGCCGGCGCCGAGACCGCAGGACGGTTTTCCGGAAATGGCCGCTGGCCGGCCGTCTGCGCGGTTGCTGCCGGTCTGATGCTCGTTGCAAGCGCCGCTTATGTTCACTTCGCCGACTGGCGCGATAGTGCCGCCAGCCAGCCTCGCGGCTCGGCGCTGTTGATGCTGCCCTTCAAGGTTTATGGCGAAGGCTCCGACGCCGCGTTCCTGGCCGCCGGAATTTCCGAGCAGCTCATGGCCGATCTCAGGCGCTTCCCCGATATCTTGCTGTATCTGCCGACCGGGCAAGGCACGCTCGACGATCCGGTAGGGGCGGGGGACCGCGCGGGTGCGTCGTTCGTGCTCACCGGCAGCGTCAAGGCGGCGGCATCCCGCATGATGATCGGCGCCCAACTGGTTCACGTGGACTCCGGCAGGATCGTCTGGGCGGAACAGTTCGACCGGTCGCCGAGCCCGGGCACTCTCCTTTCGGTTCAGAGCGAAATCGGCGCGGCGATATCCACCGCGCTCGGGCAGCCCTATGGCATTCTCAGAACGGAGATCACCAGCGCCTTGCCCGTTGGGTTCGAACCGAGCATGTCGAGCTACGAATGCGTGCTTCGCGCCTATGCCTACCGGCGAAGCTTCGCGACGGCGCTTCACGCACCAGTGCTGGCGTGCCTCGAAGCCGCGGTGAAAAGCGATCCCGACTATGCGGAAGCCTGGGCCATGCTTGGATGGCTGTATCTGGATCAGGGACGGTTCGATCTCAATCCGGAGGGGAGTGCCACGCTTTCCTACGGCCGCGCCCTCGACGCCGCGTCGCATGCCGTTGCGCTCGACGGCACGAACGTGCTCGCGCTCAAGGCGCTCGCCTCGATCAACCATTACATGGGCAGCTACGACGAAGGGGAGGTCATCCAGCGACGGGCCCTGGCGCTCAATCCCAACGATCCGGATACGCTGGCGCAGCTCGGCTGGAGGATGGCGGTGCGCGGCAAGTTCGAGGAGGGAATTCCCTATCTTCAGCAGGCGATCGATCGGACGGTCAACGCGCCCGGCTGGTATTTCCACCTTGTTGCAGTCGACCACTACCTGCACGGCAGGTACGCGGAAATGCTTGATACGGCCAAGCGAAGCGCCGTTGACGGCTCCGGCATAAGCTGGTCCTTCATCGCAATAGCACATGGCGCGCTCGGCAATGATGCCGGCGCGCATGAGGCGCTTGCCAGGATGGCTGAAATATCGCCCCTGTTGGGGAGTGATCCCGCCGCCGCCTACCGGCGGCACCACGCAACCGACGAGATCGTCAACGCGCTGGTCGCGGGCCTGCGCAACGCTGGCTGGACCCCGCCGGGGACGAATTGATGCCGTGCGTCGACAAAAGAAAGGTCTGGGAAGCTCCTTCAGGGGCGCGAAAAGTCGCTTGGCCGAAAGGCGACGATCTTCACTTCATGACCTGAATGGAACTGCTGCCACACGGTTCTGCATCGCCGGCCTCGCGCGTGACACCGTCAAATCATGGCTTGGGAGGAGCGGCAAGCGGTGGAGCGGGTAGCGGGAATCGAACCCGCGCGTTCAGCTTGGGAAGCTGACAGGCTACCATTACATCATACCCGCGCGGCAGCCTCGATAACACGGCCCGCCGCGCTTCCGCAATCGGCTTTGACGGGCTTTCCGCGACGACTGCGGCCTTGAAGTAGCCGGCGTCAGCGCCTATGCGGTGCTTCATGCAAGGAGGCGAATCGTGTCCAGCCTGACAAAATTCCTCGGCGATACGCCGCTGCGCGTGTTCCTGAAGCTGCTGGTGGTGTCCTTCCTCGTCGGCGTCGTCATGAGCGCCTTCGGCTGGTCGCCGCTCGACGTGCTGGACTGGGTACGCGACACACTGCTGCGCATCTGGAATCTCGGCTTCGCCACCGTCGACCGCTTCTTCGGCTACCTGCTGCTGGGTGCGGCGATCGTCATCCCCGCCTTCGTCATCCTCCGCCTGCTGAGCTACCGGCGGTAGGGCGGCCGTCGCAGCTGAGGCCGGCGACAGTCTTGACAGGACAGCCGAGGCGCCTGCGATCAGGCGAACTCGGCCGCCACCTCGAACAGGATGGCGTGACGCGCCGCGAGCGCGGCGATGTCGCGCGAATATCCGCCGCCGATGACGCCGCAGACGGGAACGCCGAGCGCCCGGAAGCGCGCGACGACCATGCGGTCGCGCTGGCGCAGACCGTCATCCGACAGCGACAGCCGGCCGAGCCGGTCCTCCGCATGCGGGTCGACCCCTGCATTGTAGAACACGATGTCCCACGCGGCAGCGGTATCAATCCTGGCAAGCGCCGCCGCCAGATGCTGGAGATACTGGGCGTCGCCGATGCCGTCGGGCAGCGCGACGTCGAGGCTGGAGGCGATCTTGCGCACCGGATAGTTCTTCTCGGCATGCATGGAGACGGTGAACACCCGCGGCTCGCCGCGAAAAATGTCGGCGGTGCCGTCGCCCTGGTGGACGTCGAGGTCGACCACCAGGATTTTCGCCTGCGGCCGGTCGGCAAGCAGGTCGAGCGCCGCCACGGCGACGTCGTTGAAGGTGCAGAAGCCGGCGCCATGCGCGCGCCGCGCATGATGGCTGCCGCCGGCGGCATTGCAGGCGATGCCATGTGCCAGCGCCAGGCGCGCGGCGAGGACCGTGCCACCGGCGGCACGGCGGGCACGCCGCGCCACGCGTTCGCTGACGGGAAAGCCGATCTCGCGCTCGATCCTTTCCGGCACCCGGGCCGCCAGCACCTGGTCGACATAGGCCGGGTCATGCGCCCGCTTCAGCGCCGCTTCCTCGGCAGGTCGGGGCTCCACATGAATCGAGCGGGCGAGCAGACCGGTCGCCTCCAGCCGCTCGACCAGCGCGCGGTACTTGCCCATGGGAAAGCGATGGTCGGCCGGGAAGTTGGCGTCGTAGTCGGGGTGGCTGACGATGTGGAGGCTCATGGTGGGAGCATCCCTAAGCGATTTTCCGCAAGGATGAAGGACAAGAGGCGCCTTCGGCTTTCCTTCCGTGCAACCGACTGATTCCGACTGATGCCCAGCTGGATTATCGCACGTTGGCCGCATATTTTGTCGATTCTTCCGTATCGACGGCACGGACATAATAGCCGACGACTTCGAACTTGCCGTTGACCGGCTTGATGACCTCGCCATCATGGTAGCGGTACTCGCTGTAGAGCGCGTCTTCAGGAATGGGGTGGTTGGCCGCCGCGAATAGGTATCCGGTGGGGGCACGGTAGAAGATCAGCTCGCATCGGGGCGCTTCGCCGTTGCGTGGCCGTGGAAGGGGAAGCGGCTCCCGCAGGAGGACGCGCATCGTAAGGTCGATGTAGTCGGGATGGCCGGCGGCGGCGAAAAGCCGCCACAGGTGCCCTCCGTCGACGCGCGGGCCGATCTCGACCACCTTCGGGCCGTCCTTCGTGACCATGACCTGGACGTAGAGAGGACCGTTGTCGATGCGCAGAAGCTCGATCAAGGCGCACACCAGCTCGTGCGCGGCCTGCTGCTGCTCGGCGGGCACGTTGTAGCACGGGTGAACGTGTCCGCCGGCGAGACCGATGAACGCCTCGCTGATGAACAAACGCTCGTTGGGCTCGCAGAAGACGATCCCTCCATCCTTCACCAGGACATTGAACGGGATTTCGATACCGGCGAGAAATTCCTCGATGATGACCGACGAATTTGCGCCGCCGACCGCCTTTGCGGCCTGGAACGCCGCCTCCAGATCCTCGCGCCGGTCGACCTTTGAGATGCCGCGCTGGCCCTGCGACGCATCGGGCTTGACGAAGCACGGATAGTGGCTCCAGCCACTGGCATCCTCAAGCGTCGCGGCGTGCCTGAACTTGACGACGCTGATCCCGTGCTCGTTCAGAATCTCGCGCAGCTTATGTTTGTTGTCGAGGATCCGGATGAGCTCGGAGGAATGGAAGTGCGGCAGGCCGAGTGCCTCGGCGACCTTTACGGCGGTCCCGTTTGTCGTATCGGAAGACACCGAGTAGACCAGATCGACGTCCCGGGCGTGGGCAAGTGCGACGACGCGCTCCACATCCCTCACGTCCACCTGGAAGAATTCGTCGCAGAGTTCCCGGCCCGGTTCGTCCGCCAGTTTCGAGCAGGCGAGCACCCTCCACCCGCGCGTGCGCATGTAGCGGATCAGGTCGGCCTGCCCCGCGTTCGTGCCGACGACGAGGATCGTCTTCCGGCTCGCCTCCGTCGGGGCGCTGTCCTGCTGGTGCATGTGCCCCTCCGACCGCGAAGCCTGCCACGGCAGTCTCGGCTTGGACATCGACGGCCTTGCTGCTCACGGCGTGCGCAAGCTAGCGGCAGATGCCGATGCCGCGCAATCCTGCTGTTCGTGCCGCCGCCCAGCGGCCTGAGTTGCTGGCGCGCGGCGCGCCCGCATATGCTGAGCGTCAGATAGCTTTGCCCGCCCAGTGCTCCATGCGGATATCGCGCAGCACCGCGACCGACGGGATGCCTTCCCGATCCAACACGGCGCTCATGCCGCGCAGGATGCGTCCCGGCAGCGCCGGCCCGCCATAGATCAGGCCCGTGTAGAGCTGGACGAGGTCGGCGCCGGCGCGGATTTTTTCCAGCGCCGTTTCCGCCGAATCGACACCGCCGACACCGATGATCGCCGCCTTGGGGCCGAGCAGTCGCCGCATCTTGGCGAGCACGATGGTGGAGCGCGCGAACAGCGGCTTGCCCGAAAGGCCGCCGGTTTCCCGGGCAAGTGTGGCGTCCTTCAGCCCGTCGCGCGACAGCGTCGTATTGGAGACGATCAGTCCCTCGATCGGATGCGCGGAAAGCTCGGCGGCGATGTCCTCCAGTTCCGCCTCGGTCAGGTCGGGGGCGATTTTCAGGAAGATCGGGGTGTCGCGACCTGCCCCCTCGGCGAGCGCCTGCCGCGCCGCCGCCACCCGCCCCAGCAATTCGGCAAGCTCGCCGCGCGCCTGCATGTTGCGCAGGCCCGGCGTGTTGGGCGAGGAGATGTTGACCGTCAGATAGGTGGCGAGCGGCGCGAACAGCCGCACGCCAGCCTCGTAATCGGCGATGCGGTCGGTGCTGTCCTTGTTGGCGCCGATGTTAACGCCGACGATGCCGGTTCGTCCCTGCCGGGCGGCAAGGCGCTCCGCGCAGCGCGCGTGGCCCTCATTGTTGAAGCCGAGCCGGTTGATCACCGCGGCGTCGCGCGTCAGCCTGAAGATGCGCGGTTTGGGGTTGCCGGCCTGCGGCCGCGGCGTGATCGAGCCGATTTCGGCGAAACCGAAGCCGACCGAAAGCAGCGCATCGGGGATCTCGCCGTTCTTATCGTAGCCGGCCGCCATGCCGAGCGGATTCGGAAATGCGAGGGCGCCCATACGCACGGCCAGGCGCGGGTCGGCGGGCGGCTTGGGCAGAGGCAGGCCGCATCGCAGCGCCTTGATCGACAGGCCGTGCGCGGTTTCCGGGTCGAGGCCGAACAGCAGCCGCCGGCCGACCTGCTCGAACAGACCGGTCATGCGCCGAGGTCCGGAAAGACGTGGCCGTTCGCGCCGAGCGGCAGCGGCTTGACCCATCTGACCGCGGAAAGGTCGAGCGGGCCGTAGAGATGCGGGAACAGGTCGCCGCCGCGCGACACCTCGTATATCAGCGCCTCGCCCAGCCGCGCCGCATCGACCGCGACCAGGAGAAGATCGTCCTGCCCGGCAAAGTGCCGCCGCGCGGTCTCGGCCGCCTGCGCGGCGGTGGAGAAGTGGATGAAGCCATCGGCGACGTCGACCGGCGCGCCGGTGAAGACGCCCCGCCGCTCGGCCTCGGCCCACAGCGATTTCGGACTGATCTTGTAGATGGTCTGGTGCATGAGCGCGCTATAGGCCGAACGGCGCCGGGCGAAAAGGGAAGAGGCGCGCCTCTTCGTAATTCCGGCGTAAACTTGTGGCAGTTTTCCGCGGTGAATCCGACGGAGGTCGCCATGCGCCTTTATGCCATCCCCGCCGCCTTGCTGCTTGCCGCGCTCGCCTCGACCGCCGCGCTCGCCCAGGATGGCCGCTACGTGCTGGAAAAATCCGGCGACGGTTTCGTGCGCATGGACCGTGAGACCGGCGAGATGTCGACCTGCGCGCAGGAAGGAGCGGCGCTGGTGTGCAAGCTCGCGGCCGACGAGCGGGTGGCCTACCAGGACGAGATCGACCGGCTCCAGGATGACCTCGCGGCCCTCGGCACCCGGGTGGAGAAGCTGGAGAACTCGCTCGCTGCCAGGATCGAATCCACCCTGCCGACCGAGGAGGAATTCGGCAAGACGCTGGGCTATATGGAGCGTTTCCTGCGCAGCTTCATGGGCATCGTCAAGGATATGGAAGAGGACAAGCCGGCCGAAAACGGCCCGGCCGTGCCGCAGAGAACGTAAGAGCGGCGTGGACTGTGGGCATGGCTTTCTGTCCTGCCCTGCCTTGGCACATTCCCCCTCTCCGTCTCGGGCTACGCCCTCGACACCTCTCCCCCGCTTTGCGCTACGGCATGCACACATCTTGGTCGTTTGTGGTGCGGCGGATTGACTCGGTGGC
>NZ_JCACER010000074.1:0-26519 GCF_059502445.1 Kumtagia sp. | reverse complement strand
TCTCCCCCCTTGCGGGGGAGATGTCCGGCAGGACAGAGGGGGGTGCGAAGGGGCGTATGCTTCTCCGGAGACGGATGGCCGAGCATCCTCCCCGCAACAATAGCAATCCTTCTCCTCTTCACCCTCTCTTCCTTCACCGCCGAGCTTCCAAAACTCACCGGACGGGTCGTCGACGACGCCGGCATGATCGACGCGGCCACCCGGGCGGCGCTGGTGCAGAAGCTGGAGGCGTTCGAGAAGCGATCGTCGGACCAGATCGTGGTGGCGACCGTCGACAGCCTCGACGGCGAGGCGATCGAGCCCTACGCCAACCGCCTGTTCCGCGCCTGGGGGCTGGGCCAGGCGGGCGAGGACAACGGCATCCTGCTGCTCGTCGCAAAATCCGACCGCAAGATGCGCATCGAGGTCGGCTACGGGCTGGAGGGCACGCTGACCGACCTGCACTCCCGGCTGATCATCGAGAACACGATGGTGCCGGCGTTCCGCGCCGGTGACTTTTCCGGCGGCATCTCGCGGGCGGTCGACGACATCATCATGGTGCTGGAGGGCAATGCGGCGGAACTCGAGGCGCGCGCCAAGCGCAACCAGCAGAGCGAGAACAGCGAGGTCGACTGGATCTTCATCCTCTTCATAGCGCTGTGGGCGACGCTGTTCTTCGGCGGCATGGCGATGGCGATCCTGCCGCCGATCTTCGGCCGGAAGATCGGGCCGAACCGTTATCGCTGGCTCGGCATGGACATCACAGTCGGAGGAGGGGGCTCGTCGCGGCGCGGCGGCTGGTCGACCGGTTCGGGCGGCTGGTCTTCCGGGCGCGGTGGAGGCGGGTGGTCCTCGGGAGGCGGCGGCTTTTCCGGCGGAGGCGGATCGTCCGGCGGCGGTGGATCCTCGGGGAGCTGGTGAGATGACCAACACGCTGAGCGCTCCCGACCATGACCGCATCGTCGCGGCGATCCGCGCCGCCGAGGCCGACACGGCGGGCGAGATCTACTGCGTCGTCGCCCGGTCCAGCGATCCCTATTTCTATCCCGCCGCCTTCTTCGTCACCCTGGGCATCGTGCTGGTCGGTGTCATCCTGGCGTTCCTGCTGGAGTTCTGGTGGGTCAGCCTGCGCCTGCCGGTGTTCTGGTCGGCCGTCGTGCTGGCGCTCGCCGCCGCCTGGCTGGTCCTGCTCCTCCTTCCCGGCCTGCGCATCCACTTCGTGCCGCGGCGGCTGCGCTACCAGCGCGCCCACGACAATGCGCTGAAGCAGTTCCTGGCGCGCAACGTCCACATCACCACGGCGCGCACCGGCGTGCTCATCTTCGTGTCGCTCGCCGAGCGCTATGCCGAGGTCGTCGCCGACTCCGGCATCAACGCCGAGGTCGAGCAGGAGAGCTGGAACGGCATCGTCGCCGACCTCGTGGCGCATGCCCGCGACGACCGGCTCACCGACGGATTCGTCGCTGCGGTCGCGGCGGTCGGCGTTCTCCTGGCGCGCCACTTTCCGCGCGGCGAGGCCGACGACAACGAGCTCGACGATCATCTTGTGGAAATCTGACACGCCGACCCGGCGCTGACGCGTCCGTGAATCGCCGTCGCTTGCAATGGCCGGCGGGCAGGCTAATGTTAACCATCATGAGCACCCTCACCATCGATATCCGCAAGGCCGAGCCGCGCGACGCCGTGGCCATCGCCGAGGTGCATCATGAGGCGTGGATGGGTGCCTATGCCGGCATCATTCCGCACAAGGCGCTGACCAGGATGGTCAACCGGCGCGGCAGCGACTGGTGGGCCAATGCCATCCGCCGCGCCGCCAGCGTGCTGGTGGTCGAGATCGGCGGCAAAGTCGCCGGCTATGCGACGATCGGGCGCAACCGGGCGCGCGAACTGCCGCAGCAGGGCGAAATCTACGAGCTCTACCTCAAGCCGGAGTATCAGGGCGTCGGCCTCGGCAGCCGGCTGTTCGCCGAGGCGCGCAGGCGTCTCGCCGGCCACGGTCTCAGGGGCCTCGTGGTGTGGGCACTGGAAGACAACGGCAACGCCGTCGGCTTCTACGCGGGCGCGGGCGGGCGCGACGCCGCCGAGGGCGTCGAGATATTCGACCAGAAGGCGCTGAAGAAGATAGCCTTTGTCTGGGACTGACCGGCCCGGCGGCCGCCGCTGCCGTCCTCACCAGTTGCGCCCGGCCGGCTAGCCGGCTATCGGAAGGCCGAGATCAAGCCGAGTTCAACGGGAACCAGCCATGCGTATCGAAGCCATCCCCACGGGCAAGAATCCGCCCGAGGACGTGAACGTCGTCATCGAGGTGCCGGTCGGCGGCGAGCCCATCAAATACGAGATGGACAAGGAGGCGGGAACGCTGTTCGTCGACCGCTTCCTGTACACGCCGATGCGCTACCCCGGCAATTACGGCTTCGTCCCGCACACCCTGTCGGGCGACGGCGACCCGATCGACGTGCTCGTCTGCAACACGCGCGAACTCATTCCGGGCTGCGTCATCAACGTGCGGCCAATCGGCGTGCTGGTGATGGAGGACAATGCCGGGGAGGACGAGAAGGTGATCGCCGTGCCGTCGCCGCATCTCACCAAGCGCTACGAGAAGGTGCGCAACTACACCGACCTGCCGCAGATCACGCTCGACCAGGTGGCGCATTTCTTCCAGCACTATAAGGATCTGGAGCCCGGCAAGTGGGTCAAGATCGGCGGCTGGCACGACGCCGACCGCGCCAGGCAGATGATCTCGGAAGCCATGGAGCGGGCCGCCAGGGTGAAGGGTTAGTATCCTCCAAAGCGATCGACGGCTCGCGATCCACGCTGCCACATGGCTGGGGGCAGCTCCGCGCCGCCTCAATTCTCCTGACGGTCGAATTCCGGCAGGCCGTCGCCGACCAGCACGCGCTCGTCGGCGCCGCAGGCGAACTGCCGCGCCTGCTCGTCGGCGATGCGGCGCGCCGTCTCGTTGGCCTTGGCATTGCCGCTCGCCATCACCAGGCCGACCGTGCAGCCGTCGGCCTCGCTGACCTGACCAACCTTCTCCACCGCAAGAACCTCGATCTTCTCGTCGGGATTGTCCGGGTCGCTGCTGACGAACCAGCGATGGATGGTTGCGATCGGTATCTCGCGCTCGCCCTCGGTCTCGATGCGCCACTCGATCGTCGGTCCGGTCGAATTGAAGGCGGAGAAGCTCTCCCAGACATGCCCGGCTCCGGAAGGCGGGAAGCCGTAGAAGACGGATTCGCGCAGGTCGCCGAGGTAGTAGAGCACCGGGTAGCCGCGCCAGCCGGGACAGACCAGGCTGGCGAAGTCGGCCTCGCCGGCCTCGAAGGTGGCGCAGTCCTGCGCGATGTCGATCTCGGTATAGTCGCTGCGGATCTCGGCCGCCCCGGCAGGCTGGCCGAGCCCGGCGAGGATGATCGAGATGGCAAGCTTCCGCATCGACTGCTCGCTCCGCAGGGTCCAGGCAAGCGTAGTGCAGGCGCGGCCGAAAGAAAACCGGCGGCAGCGCGCGGGATCAGCCTCCGGTCGTCCGCCCGCCCAGCCCGTTCAGCACGAAATCGGCGCCGGCGTTCAGCCGCACCGTTTTCAGCCGGGCGGTGTGGCCGGCGACGACGCTCACCTTGGAGCGCGGCAGGCCGAGCGTTTCGGCGAGCAGGCGCTCGAGGGCGGCGTTGGCGGCGCCCCTCTCCGGCAGCGCTCGCACGCGGATTGCAAGATGGCTGCGCCCGTCGTCGCCGGTCTCGATGCCGTCGATCCGGTCGGCGGCCGCCTTCGGCGTCAGGCGCACGAACAGCTCGAGCCCTCCGCCGCGCTCCCGGAAGAAGCCGGCCATGGCGTTCCTGTCAGACGACCAGCGGCGCGATGGTCGTCCACAGGAACTGGCGCAGGAAGAAGATGATCAGCAGCACGATGATCGGCGAGATGTCGATGCCGCCGAGATCGGGCAGCAGCCGCCTTATCGGTGCAAGCACCGGCTCGGTGATGCGGAACAGGAAGTTGCCGACGGTGCCGACGAACTGGTTGCGCGGGTTGACCACGTTGAATGCGTACAGCCAGGAAAAGATCGCCGACGCGATCAGCAACCACCAGTAGATTCCGAGAGCGAGATCCAGCGTCTGGATGAGGGCGAGCATAGACAGTCTCCTGTGACGCCCGACATTTAGCCACTGGCCGGAGTGCCGACAAGCCCGTGCCTGTCGTGGCGGCGCCGAGGCCATATGCATGGCAAGCCCGGCGCCGGCGGCACATGCCCCCGGCGGGATCAGCCGTCTTCCCGGCAAAACAATCCAGCGGCGGCGATCTTGTCCTGCTTGACAGCCGCCGCGGCTCTGCCATAACACCGCCAACCGTCGGATGGGGCTGTAGCTCAGCTGGGAGAGCGCGTCGTTCGCAATGACGAGGTCAGGGGTTCGATCCCCCTCAGCTCCACCATACGGTTTTCTCCTTCGACTCCCCGAAATACCCATCGATAACTGGCCGACCACCGGGTCCGTTACGTCTCATCTCGCGTCGTCATCCGCGCGTGTCGGGTTTGGGCGCCGCTCAGGCTCCGCAAAAGTTGTGGATATGCAACTTTCGTCTACTCAGGCGTGTGATGCGTCGTACCGAGGTCACATTCGCTTGGCATTAGCTTTGGTGCGCGGGGGGCCTGTCGACAGGAGATACCGAATGTGGATCAGGCTGAAGTCCAACAAGGAAGGCAACACTCTGCTGGTTTCCTTGGACCAGGTTACGCATATTGCACCGCGGGCGGGCGGAGGCTCCACGCTCTACTTTGCGATGGAAACCGCTGACCCCACGGGACGACAGCCCAAGCAGAGGCTGCTGGCAGTCAGGGATTCGATCGACGACATCGCGCCCCAACTCGAGTTTGCCGGGCTCTCCTCCGTCAGGAGCCGCGCGGCCTAGCTCGCGGTCGCGGCTCGGAAACGGCCACCGGCCCCTGCGCGCCGAACGCGGAACGGCGGGCGATGTCGCTTGCCGTTCCGATGTAGTCGCGGCCCCGTTAGCTTCGGGCCCGCTCGTCACAAGTCCGCTTCCGCACACGCCGATGAACGCCTCGGCAGGGATGGTGCGCGAGTGTCAATCGCCTCCCGCATGACGAGGGTGCCTGTTCGGTCAAGGTCGACAGAGTGCAACGCTGTATGCGGGCAAGTCCTACACAGCCGGTAAATTGGTTGTGACCAAGAAGACATCGCCTACCGAAGCGTGTAAGCCGCACCAAGGTCACGTTGCTTTTTGATTTGCTCAGGGCGGTGAACCTCAATTCGTGTGGAGAGGAGAAATATTGGAATGTGGATCAGGCTGAAGTCCAACAAGGAAGGCAACACTCTGCTGGTTTCGCTGGACCAGGTTACGCATATTGCGCCGCGGGCAGGCGGGGGCTCGACACTCTACCTTGCGATGGAAACCGCTGACCCCACGGGACGACAGGCCAAGCAGAAGCTGCTTGCAGTCAGGGATTCGATCGACGACATCGCACCCCAGCTCGAATTCGCGCGGACGTCCGCCGTCAGAGGCCGGGCAGCCCAGCCGATCACTTAACGTCTTGGTCGCGGCGCGGGAATGGTCGATCATCGATCCCGCGCGGTGACCAACGCGGAACGGCAGCCGAATACCCTTGCCGTTCCGCTGTCAGCGCGGATCGGGCCGCTCGATCTCCCGGCATTTGCGCACCGGGCAGGACCTGTCGTCGGCGGCCGGGACACTGGCATAGGCGATGATCTGGCCGGGATCGCAGAAACGCGCATCCGAGACATAGCGATCGTAAAGCGGCAGGCCGGCGATGCGCGACGACCGATAGCGCAGGATCACGGCGCCGTTCTGGGCAACCACCTGCTTGATGCGGGCGCAGGTCCAGCCGGTGATCTCGTAGCGCGGCTCGGCCACAGCGCCGGTGGCGGCCAGGAGAGCCGCGGCAGCCGTCAGAATTCGTCGCATGCCATCACCCGCTGGAGGCCGTCAGGCGATACCGAGCTGTTCCAGCACGGGCAGCCGCTTGTCGGCGAAGGTTTCATAGCGCGTCCGCAATTCGGCGAGATTCTCCTCCGGCGTTGCGATCGCCTGGCCGTCGCGGATGAGCCGCTGGCCGAGCGTGCTCAGCGTCTGCCAGACCAGCGCCGGCGGGTCCGGCTGCTTGTTCTGGCGTGCAAGAAGAAAGAGCTGCTCGAAGCGGTCGACGTTGACGCCGCCGCCGGTGACGGGCGAGGCCAGCGCCTGGATGTCGTGCGAGTGGCGGGCCTGCTCCATCACCGCGCGGTTGAAGCGGCGCGTCGACTCGCGTCGCCTGGCGTCGCCCTTCTCGTCGAGGCAGGGATGCACGTGGCCCGAGCCGACCAGAACCAGCAGCGCCTGTATGGTGCGCGCCCAGCCGAGCTCGGCGATCGCGGGAATGGCCTGCATGCTGCGCAACGTCTTGGGGCCGGAGGCCAGCGCGTCGAGGAACGGGCCGTAGACCTCCGGCTGCATCGCCGCCTCGCCGAGCGAGCCGTTCACCTTGGCCGGCATGTCGGGGCGGCCGATGGACAGCGCGAAGCGCATCTCCTGCCAGCGCTCGCGCGCGGTGAAGAAGCCGAGCGGCACGGCGCCCTTGACGAAGATGTCGCGCCGGAACTGCTGGTTGACCATGTAGTCGCGCGTCGTCTCGCGCAGCTCCGGATCCTCGATCTCGTTGAGGAAGGTGCGCTGCGCCTCGGTCAGGTTCAGCGCATCGACATGGTCGAGCAGATGGGCGGAGCCGAGGAAGGTCAGCTTCGCCTCCGCCATCTCGGCCGCCACGTCCTTGTGGTAGAACGGGTTCCAGTCCTGGTTGAGGAATTCGTGGACGAGATAGTTCTTGTTCTGCGACTTCATCTTCTCCAGCCGCTCGCCCACCGCCGGGCTGGCCTGGAAGTAGCGGGCATTGGCCTCCTTCAGCCGCGAGATCGCCTCGATCGACTTTTCGAAGCGGTTCAGCGGGCTGCCGCTGCGCAGCGAGGCGAATTCGGCGATCAGGCGGCGCAGCGGCGCGGCTGCGCCCCAGCCCGGCATGCAGTTGTAGGATACGTAGGCGAGGCCGCCCGGCTTGAGGTGCCTGGCGATGAAGGCGACGATCGTGGCGCGATTGGCCGCGCTGATCCAGGACAGGATGCCGTGCAGCGCGATGATGTCGAACTGCGGAAGGGACGGATCCTCGAGGAATTCGGCGAAGCTGGAGTCGGAGAACTGGACGTTCTTCATGCCCCCGGCGGCCGCAAGGGCGCGGGCCTCGGCGATATGGGTCGGATTGAAGTCGGTGGCGTGGAACACGCCATGCGGATTGGCCGCGGCGAGCACGTTGGTGCTCACGCCGCGCCCGCAGCCCAGTTCGCACATGGCGAACGGACCCGTCGCCGGCTGCGCCGTGACGGATTTCGCCAGCGCCGCAAGATCGAGGATGGCCGGGGTGAGCTCGCGATAGAACCCGGCCGTATAGGCCACTTCCGAGATGTAGCCGGATGTCCAGGAACTCGTCGTCACCCCGATCCCCCCGCGCGGCATTTGGCACCGAACGATAGAAGTAACTGCTTCGGGTGGGAATGCAAATGGGTCGGATCAACTTCCGCGATGTTCACTTCAGCTTGGTAAAGGCCGCGCGGCCGCAGCAAAGCCGATTGCAGGACCGCGGTTTGACCGCGCCGCGCAGCGGTGACACCGGGCAATCGGTGGCAGCCGGGTCACGCACGCGCCACCCGGCTGCAGGCAAGAGGGCTTTATATCACCGCAACATGGCGCTCTGGCCTATGGTGCGGACGAGATGGTCGCCCAACCGGGCGCTGAGTGCCACGATCGTCGTGGTCGGATTGCACTGGCCCGACGTGGCGAAGACGGATGAGCCGCCGACATAGAGGTTCTCCATGCCGTGCACCTTGCAGTTGCGGTCGACCACGCTCCTGGTCAGGTCGTCGCCCATGCGGGTGCCGCCCATATGGTGGTGGCCGGCGAGTTCCTGGTCGGTGGGATAGGAATCGCCGTTCAGCACCCAGTCGGCGATGCGCACCCGTCCGTAGTTCTTGGCGGCGAGCGTCTCGCCGAACAGGCGCAGGCCCTCCAGCAGGGTCCGGTGCTCCAGCTCGCTCTTCTTCCAGTGCAGCTCGATGCGCGGGATGCCGAGCGCGTCGCGCGCGGAAGCCGACAGCGCGACGCGGTTGTCGGCGCGCGGCGACTGCTCCCAGCCGACATAGAGCTGGGCGGCGCAGCGCAGCTTGGCGCCGATGCTCTCCGCCGTCCATTCGGCGGTTTCCGGCGCGAGGCAGGCCAGTTCGGCGACCAGCCACTTGGCGCCGTGATACGGCATCTTGATGAAGCGGACACCGAAATTCATGATCTGCCGCTCTCGCATCGCCTGCAGCGATGGCGAGAAGAACGCCTCCGAGACGTCGTCCATCTCGAACTGGTCCGGATTGTTCATGATGGCGTTGCCGCCCTCGAACTGCGGGTGCTCCATCCAGTATCTGCCGAGCGCTTCCGCATGCGGCACGACGCCGCCGCTGGAGCGCTCGTTCGACCACAGCAGCAGGCGCGAGTTCTCCAGGCCGCCGGTGCAGGGCAGATAGTAGTCCGCCGTGGCGACGCCCTGGTCGCGGCCGGCCGACCAGATCTTTGCGCCGGTGATCTTGCTGCCGTCGCCCTGCAGTTCGGTGACGTAGGTGTCGAGCACCAGCGCGATCGCCTTGCTCGCCTCGATCTCCGGCCCGAATTTCTCGCCGAAGCGCACGGCCGGGCTCTTGATGAGCTGCACCCAGCGGATGTCGTCAGAAATCGGGACGTCGTCCCGGAACGGGACAAGATCGAGGATGTCGTGGACCTCGTCGAGATAAGGCTCGATGTCGGTGCGCCGTATCGGCCAGCCGGTATCCGGCACCCACGCCTTGGGTTCGAAATCGACGGCGTCCATGACCCGGCACCAGCCGGCCCAGTGGTTGGAGCAGCCGCCGAGATGGCGCAGCCGCGTCACGTCGAGGTCGAAATAAGGGTCGCCGACGGTGGTGCCCTTGTAGAAATCCTGCGATTCCTCGGTGTAGTCGGCGGCCCCGGCCTCGAAGATGGCGACCGGGATGCCGGCGGCACCGAGCTTGCGGGCGATGGTGACGCCGGCCGGGCCGGAGCCGATGACGATGACTTTCGGCTTGAAGCCGTTGGAGCGGAAGCTCTCGAAACTGTCGAAGATCATGCCAGGTCGCTCCTCTTCAGGATCCAGCCATTGATCTCGACGAATTCGTCCGCGGGCGGCTCCGCGGCCGGCACGGCATGCTCGCGGAAGAGCGCGAGGGCAGGTATGGACAGAAGCACCTGAAGCACAGTGCGGCGCTTCACCTTGGGAGAAGTCTGTTGGGGGCTCATGATCTCTTTCCCACGAGGTTCGATGATCGTGGTGTCTCTTCTACAAGGTGGGACACTTGCTGAAGAAAAAGCGAAAGCCGTGCCAGATCATGGGGTCCGGCGGCTGGCCGGCTCAGCCGATCGCAAGCAAGGTTAAGATTCCGCAAACGATCAGCACGCAGCCGGCGACTTCCAGCCGGTTGATCTTCTCGCGGAAGAAGAAGACCGAGGAGGCGAAGGTGAAGATCATCTCGACCTGGGCCAGCGCCTTGACGACCGCCGCCTGCTGCAGGGTCATGGCGGCGAACCAGCCGAAGGAGGCCGAGGCGCCGACCAGCCCGACGAACAGCGACGGCTTCCATGCCCTGGCGATGCGATCGAACTCGGCTCGCTCGCGCCAGACCATCCAGACGAGCATGACGACCGTCTGCAGCACGATCACGACGCTCAGCGTATAGGCCGCCTGCATCAGGAAGTTCGGCCCGCCCAGCGCCAGCGAGGCGGCGCGATAGGCGACGGCCGATACGCCGAAGGCCGTGCCAGAGGCCAGACCGATCAGGGCGGTGCGGGCAAACATCGAGGTCACCAGCGAGCGGGCGGTGATCGACACATGCGCGACCGAGATCAGCATGACGCCGAAAACGCTGATGCCGATGGCCGTCAGCGCGCCCGGCGTCACGCCCTCGCCCAGGAAGAGCAGGCCGAACAACGCCGCCTGCGCCGGCTCCGTGCGAGAGTAGGCGGTGCCGACGGCGAAGTTGCGGAACGAGAACAGGTGTACCAGCAGGAAGGTCGCCGCGATCTGCGCCAGCCCGCCGACGGCCGCCCAGACGAGGAATTCCTGGTTCGCCGCCGGCAGCGGATCGCCGCGACCGAAATGCAGCAAGGCCACGAAGGCCAGCGCGAAGGGAACGCCGAAGCCGAAGCGCACGAAGGTGGCGCCGGTGGTGCCCATCACGCCCTTGAGGTGCTTCTGGAACGCCGAGCGCAGGTTCTGCAGGAAGGCGGCGCCGATGGTGATCGGGATCCAGAGCTCAATCATGTCGCCGCCTTCGCTGAACGAAGCGGTTTAGGACATGGCGGCGGCCGGGCGCAATATCCGGGCGTGTCCGGCAATTGGCCCAGGCATCGCCGGCGCGGATGCCCGGCCTCCGCAGCGCCTCCACAAAAAAGGGCCAGCGTCGCCGCCGGCCCTTCCCGCATCTCCCCTGATCAGTCCGGCGGAAGCCGGCCGCGTCAGCCGATCTGCTGGCCGGTCTTGGCCCAGTCGGCGAGGAACTGCTCCAGCCCCTTGTCGGTCAGCGGGTGCTTGACCAGCGCCTTCAGCGTCGCCGGCGGCACCGTCGCCACGTCGGCGCCGATGATCGCGGCCTGCTTGACGTGGTTCACCGTGCGGATCGAGGCCGCCAGGATCTCGGTCTTGAAATCGTAGTTGTCGTAGATGGTGCGGATCTCGGCGATCAGCTCCATGCCGTCGATGCCGGTGTCGTCGAGGCGGCCGATGAAGGGCGAGATGAAGGTCGCGCCAGCCTTGGCGGCGAGCAGCGCCTGGGTCGCGGAGAAGCAAAGGGTGACGTTGACCTGCCGGCCCTCCGAAGTGATCGCCTTGCAGGCCTTCAGCCCGTCCAGCGTCAGCGGCACCTTGATGCAGACATTGTCGGCGATCTTGGCGAGCGCCTTGGCTTCCCGCATCATCTCCGAATATTCGATGGCGGTGACCTCGGCCGAGACCGGGCCGTCGACGATATCGCAGATCTCCTTGGTGACCTCGGCGATGTTGCGGCCGGCCTTCAGGATCAGCGAGGGATTGGTAGTGACGCCGTCCAGCAGGCCGAGATCGTTGAGTTCGCGGATTTCCTTCACGTCCGCCGTGTCGACGAAGAATTTCATGGGGATCGTCCTCTTTTGCCGAATCGCGCTCGATGCCGGTTGTGCGCTTTCGTTCCGTCTCCGGAAACCGGCAATCCTCGACCGGCCTTTTAATGCGATTGGCGCCGGGCTCAAAGGACTGTTTTCGTCTGTCGTTCGATGCGGGCCCTTGCCGGCCCGTGTGCGCCGGTGCCATGGCTCGGAGGTCGACCTGCCGAACCCCGCGGGAACACGGGGTCTTTGAGAGGGCGGCCGAGTCTGATAGAGGTCGCCCGGCAGGCCGCTCAGCCACCATCAAATAGACCGAATTGCGATCAGTATCACTCCGCATGCAGGACCTTGTCAGAACCAACACCTGGGCCACGCAGATCGGCGGCATGAGCCGGGTCATCACGGCCATGATCCTGCGCGACATCAAGACGCGCTTCGGCCGCAACCGGTTCGGCCTGGTCTGGGTGCTTCTGGAGCCGATCCTCTTTTTGGCCGGATTCCTGATGCTGCGCTTCTTTCTGGAAACGCGTGTTCCCTTCGGCCAGAACATGGCGCTGTTCCTCCTGACCGGCATTCTGGTGTTCAGAACCTTCAGTTCGATCGCGACGCGGGCGCAGGCGTCCCTGACGGCCAACCGCGCCTTGCTCGCCTATCCGCCGGTGAAGCCGTTCGACATCATCGCGGCGCGGATATGCCTCGAGACGATGGTGATGTTCGTCGTCTGGGTGATCTTTTTCGGGTTGCTCGCGGCATGGTCCGAGCAGAAGGTGATCGTGCATTTCGACCGGTTCTTCGAGGCGACTTCCGCGCTCGTGCTGCTTTCCGCCAGCATGGGTGTGTTCAACGCGGTGATGGCGGCGCTGTCGGCGACCTGGGAGCGCATATGGCCGCTGATCCGGTTACCGCTGCTGTTTCTCTCGGGGATTTTCTACGTCCCCATCCTCATGCCACCCTGGGTGCAAGCCATCATCTGGTGGAATCCGGTTCTGCATTGCGTCGAGTGGCTGCGCACGGCGACCTACGTCACCTACGACCCGCTGCTGGACAAGTCCTACGTGCTGATCTTTTCCAGCGTCGTGCTGGCTCTGGGACTGCTGATAGAGCGGGGCTATCGCCACGTCATTCTGAGCAATAGCTGATCGTCGGCGGTCGAACGGGTTCCGGCGCCGGCGCGGTTCAGGTGCCGGCCCGCCAGCCGCCGGCGGAGCGTCCGGCGATGAGCCAGTAGCCCAGCCCTCCGCACATGCCGGCGCCGATCAGCAGCGCCAGAAGACGCGGGCCGGCCAGCATCGGATTGGCCGTGAGGTCGGTAGCGTCGCGATCGACGACCGTCGCGCCCGACTGCCAGAGCATGCCGGCGGCTGCGAGGCCTACGGCCGCCCCGGCGAGCGCATAGGTGAGCCAGTCGCGCCGGCCGACATATTCGGCGAGCACGACCGCCACCGCCGCTGGCAGGAAGGCGTAGTAGGCGACGAACAGCGCGACGAAGGGAATCGAGAAATAGATCGAGCCGAGCGCCACCCAATGCGCCTCCTCGGTGGTGAAGCCCTGGGCTCCGAGGATGGTGAGATGCAGGAAGGCGCTCGCCGCCAGGCTGGCGGCTGCATAGCCGACCACCATCACCAGAAGGCGCAGCAGGAGGGTGAGGACGCTCGCCAAGGAGCCGCGCTTAGTCGCCGTGGCCGGCGATCATCATCGCCTCCAGCGCCAGCCGCTCGGTCTTCTTCATGCGCTCCGATTCCGACTTGAGCTGGCCGCAGGCGGCGAGGATGTCGCGGCCGCGCGGCGTGCGGATCGGCGAGGCGTAGCCGGCATTGTTGATGAAGTCGGCGAAACGCTCGATCGTCTCCCAGTCGGAGCACTGGTAGTTGGTGCCCGGCCACGGGTTGAACGGGATCAGGTTGATCTTGGCCGGAATGCCCTTGAGCAGATGCACGAGCGCGCGGGCGTCGTCGAGCGAATCGTTGACGTCCTTCAGCATCACATATTCGAAGGTGATGCGCCGCGCGTTGGACAGGCCGGGATAGGCGCGGCAGGCCGCCATCAGCTCCTTCAGCGGGTATTTCTTGTTGATCGGCACCAGCAGGTCGCGCAGGTCGTCATTGGTGGCGTGCAGCGAGATCGCCAGCATCACGCCGATCTCGGCGCCGGTGCGGGCGATCTCCGGCACGACGCCGGAGGTCGACAGCGTGATGCGGCGCTTCGACAGCGACAGGCCGTCACCGTCCGACGCGATCAGCAGCGCCTTCTTGACCGCCTCGAAATTGTAGAGCGGCTCGCCCATGCCCATCATGACGATGTTGGAGATCTTGCGGCCTTCCGCCGGCACGATGGCGCCGTCCGGCGTGTCGCGGTCGGGGAAGTCGCCCAGCCGGTCGCGGGCCGTCAGCAGCTGCGCCAGGATCTCCTCGGCAGTGAGATTGCGCACCAGCTTCTGCGTGCCGGTGTGGCAGAAGGAGCAGGTCAGCGTGCAGCCGACCTGGCTGGAGATGCAGAGCGTGCCGCGGCCTTCCTCGGGTATGTACACGGTCTCGATCTCGACCGGCCGGCCGGCGCCGCGCGGCGGGAAGCGGAACAGCCACTTGCGGGTGCCGTCGTTGGATATCTGCTCCTCGACTATCTCCGGGCGGGCGATGGTGAAGTGCCGGGCGAGCGTCGCGCGCAGGTCCTTGGAGATGTTGAACATGTCGGCGAAGTCGGAGACGCCGCGCACATAGAGCCAATGCCAGAGCTGCTGCACGCGCATCCTGGCCTGCCGCTCCGGAACGATGCCGGCGGCGACCAGTGCCTCGGCCATCTCGGCGCGCGTCAGCCCGACCAGCGACGGCTTTTCGGCAAGCGCCGGACGGGTGCGGAGTGCGTCGCGCCGTTCCGGCGCGGTGAGGTCGAGGGTGAGCGTCATGGCAAGCCTATATGGGGATGCCGAAGAAAATTCAAAGCGATCCGCCGCGCCCATAGCACGGCCGGCGGCCCGCGTCACGGCCCGCCGACATGGCCTGCCCGCATCGTCACCGCCCGGCTTGCCAGATCACCGCTTCAGGTCGCCTACCTTTGCCAGCAGGACGCGACGGCGTGGAGGATCGCCGGATCGATCTCTTCCGACGCAACTGCCTCTACTTGCAGTTGGCGATCGACGACAGTGCCGCCGAGATGCCCTTGAGCGAGAAGGTGTAGCCGGTGGCGTTGCCGCGCCCCGACTTGGCCGCGACCTTCATGTCGGCGCCGCCTCTCATGGCGGCGATCAGCGCCGGCTCCTCGGCGGCGTTCTCCACCCAGGCCGACTTGCCCTTGGTGAACATTGAGAAGGTCTTGCTGCCGACCGTCACCTGGACCTTGGAGTTCTCCTGGAAATTGTAGGAGGCGATGAATTGCGGCTCATAGCTCACCTGCTGGCCGGGACGCTGGCTGACGAAGAAGAAGATGTCGCCGTGATCGAGCGAAGGCGGCTGCTTCTCCGTCGGCACGGTCAGCACGTAGCAGACCTTGCCGTTGCCGGCCTGATAGCTGTAGGTGCCCCATGCATTGTGCTGGCCGATCTTGGTGGCCGACTGGGCAAGGGCCGGCATCGCACCCGCGACAAGGATCAGGCCCGAAACCGCTGCTATCAATCCGCGCATCTTTTCACCGTCTTGTTCATTCCGCTGGAATTGCGGGAGCAGGCCGGGTTTTGCAGCCCGGCCCGTTCGTTTAATTTTGAATTAGTCAGGGTTACGAAATGGTGAACGTCCGCGAAAAACGGCCCTCGCCATCCAGCACCACCGCCAACCTTGTTCCGGACCCTTTGCAGGTTCCGTTTTTGTCCCTGGGCAGGTTCAAGACAACAAAAACGGCAGCAGTTTGACTTTTTGCGCCTGCTTGTGACCGCGGCCGGCTGCCGTGACGCGGAGCATCGCCGGAAGCCGCCGCCTTCCGGCGCAAATTCCGTCGACGGCAGAGGAAAATCACGAAATGTTGTGCAGGGTCTCGCGGGCGGCAAGCCGGTGCGCCGGCTTCAGCTGGGCGCGGACTGCCGCCAAGGCCGCAGTCAGCACGGCGATGTCGTCGGTGAAGCCCAGGCCGAAGAAGACGTCGGGGATGGTGTCGGCGGGCAGCACGAAGTAGGCCAGCGCCGCGAACAGGATGCCCTTGGTCTTGAGCGGTGTTTCCTTGTCCATGGCGCAATAGTAGCCGGCGACCACCTCGTCCATGAACGGAACCTGCGCGGCCGCCTTCCTGGCGGTCTGCCAGAACTTTTCGCGTACCGTCTGCTCCTGGGCTATTCCATCCTGGCTGTTCAACGTCGCCATCTGCGCTTTCTCCCTTCCCCGAAAGATGTGGGAAAGCACTGCCCGCCCTGCAAGGGCTTTTGCGTCAGCCGGCGGCGAAACGGTTCATCTTCCCGGCCAGATCGAAGTCGAGCGCCGTCAACCCGCCGGCATCGTGGGTGTTCAGCTTCACCTCGACAGTCTTGTAGACATTCGACCAGTCGGGGTGATGATCGAGCTTTTCGGCGGCGAGCGCTGTGCGCGTCATGAAGGCGAAGGCCTCGCTGAAGTTCCTGAAGACGAACGTGCGGTTGATCGAAGCGCCGTCGGCCGCGAGCGTCCAGCCCTCCAGTCCGGCCAGTGCCTGGCGGATCGCCGCTTCGTCGAGCTTTTCCCGTGCCATGGTCTCTCCTCGCGTTGTGATTTTCGATCATGATAGCGCTTCGGATCGGCGGGGACAGCCCTGCGGCACCGGCAAGCGATCTATCCGCGATCCGCGGAAAGGCGGCTCCGGCGAGGCCCGCGCCGACATGCCGCTTTCGCCATGCACCGACTTTCCTTATCCTGAAGCCCCACGGAGGAGGCCCGCCATGCGCGACTGGAAACTGCCCTGGGCCGGCGGCTGCCGCTGCGGCCGCTGCCGCATCGAGGTGAGCGCGCCGCCGCTGCTAGCCTCCGCCTGCCACTGCAGCGGCTGCCAGCGAATGACGGCGAGCGCCTATTCGCTGTCGCTCGCCGTTCCGGCGGAAGGATTTTCGGTCACCCTGGGCGAGCCGGTGCGGGGCGGCCTGCAGGGCGCGTCGCAACACTTCTTCTGCCCGTTCTGCAAGAGCTGGATGTTCACCCGGCCGGAAGGCCTCGACTGGCTGGTCAATTTGCGTCCGACGATGCTCGACGAGCACCAGTGGTTCATGCCCTTCGTCGAACTGTACACCAGCGAGGGCCTTGCATGGGCGAAGACCCCGGCGCGCTACAGCTACGAAACCTTGCCCGACAACGACCGCTTCATGGCGATGGCTGAGGAGTATGCGGCGGAGGGTGCCGGACCGGGGTGAGGGCCGGGGCGCCGGGATTCGAAAAACCGTACAATGGCGCTAAATCGTTTGGCGATGCATAGAACAACCGACAGTCCGACCCAGAGTTCCGCCGGCGCATCGGCCACCGTTGCGTTCATCGACCTCGCGGGCTTCAGCGCCATCGCCGACGTCTACGGGGACGCAGCCGCGATCGACGTGCTGGAGATATTCGAGGCCATGGTCGGCGAGGCGCTCGGCGGCCCTCCGATCAAATGGATCGGCGACGAGGCGATGCTGTCGTTTGCCGATCCGGAAAGCGCGATCCAGGCGCTTGGAAGGCTGCTGCCGGCCTGCCGGAAGGAACCGCGACTGCCGCTGACGCGGGCGGCGCTGAACCATGGCCCGGTCATCCGCAGGGCGGGCGATCTCTTCGGCTCGACCGTGAACATCGCGGCACGCATTGCGGCGCTGGCCGCCCCCGGCCAGCTGCTCGCGACACAGCCGGTTGCCGAGATCGCCGAGGCGAGGGGCATATCGGTCCGCGATCTCGGCTCGACGGCGCTGCGGTCGCTGGCCGCCGAAGTCCCGCTCTACGAGATCGAGCTTGCCCCCTCGCCCGATCCGGCCTGGATCGATCCGGTGTGCAAGATGCATGCACCCTACGCGTCCTATCGGCGGGCTCCGCCGGACGGGCCGTGGTTCTGTTCGCCGCGCTGCGAGGAGGCGTATAAAAAGTCGCCGCAGACCTATTCGTAGGCGTATGACAGCCGGCGGACGTGGACGGCGCCGTGGTGGACGGCCGGCTAGCGGAGGGCGAGCAGCATCGCGCAGCGGCGGTCCCGCGGCAGGCCGCTTGCGGATTCCCGATCGAGGATCGCCTGGAGGCGGGCGGGGGTGGTGCCGGCATCCAGCGTCCGGAAGCCGAGCTTGCGGTAGAACGGCTCGTTCCAGCGGACGTCGCGGAAGGTGGTCAGCGTGACGGCCGCCAGCTTCCGGCGCCGCGCGACGTCGATGGCGTGCGCAAGCAGGGCGCGGCCGATGCCCCGGCCCTGAAACCCATGCGCCACGGCCAGTTCCCAGACGTGCAGCGTGTCGTCGAGCCGTTCGGCGCTCAGGAAGCCGACAAGCGCCTTCCCGTCAGTTGCGACCCAGGAATGACCGCCGGCAATCAGTTCCAGATGGCGGGCGGGCGGCTGAACCTCGTCTTCGGCGATCCAGGCGAGACCGGGCACGTCGAGAAAGGCCTGCCCCGCCGACCGTTCGATTTCGGGCAAAAGCTCCGCATCCGCAGGCTGCGCTGCTCTGATGACGAGGCTGTCGAGCTGGTTCATGGCAGACGGATAGCTCTCGACAGGTGGATGCGGCAACAAGTCTCCATCGCCGACACGATTTTCGACCGGCACTTCTTCTGAACCGAAGCGCCGCGAGGCTTTGAAATCCGCCGCCGCTTGCTGTAAAGCGAGGCAGCGAAATTCCCTTCCGTGTCACGGGCAGACCATCATGGACAAGTTCACCAAGCTCACCGGCGTCGCCGCGCCCTTGCCGATCATCAATGTCGACACCGACATGATCATCCCCAAGGACTATCTGAAGACCATCAAGCGGACCGGTCTCGGCACCGGGCTTTTCGCCGAGATGCGCTACGCGGAGGACGGCACGGAGAACCCGGATTTCGTGCTCAACAAGCCGGCCTACCGGACCGCGCAGATTCTCGTGGCCGGCGACAATTTCGGCTGCGGCTCGAGCCGCGAGCATGCGCCTTGGGCGCTGCTCGACTTCGGCATACGCTGCGTCATCTCCACCTCCTTCGCCGACATTTTCTACAACAACTGCTTCAAGAACGGCATCCTGCCGGTGACGGTGAGCCCCGAGGACCTGGACAAGCTCATGGACGACGCCTCGCGCGGCGCCAATGCCACTGTCACCGTCGATCTCGAAGCCAAGGAAATCCGCGGGCCGGACGGCGGCGTGGTGAAATTCGACCTCGACGATTTCAAGCGCCACTGCCTGCTCAACGGCCTCGACGACATCGGCCTGACGCTGGAGAAGGCGCCGGCGATCGCCGCCTACGAGAAGAGCGCGGCGGCCGCCCGGCCCTGGGCCTGACGACTGGCCGGGTCGGCATATGCGGCGCCATGCAGGCGGCGAGGGAACATGCGCAAGCTTATCTCCACCGGATCGCCGTTCGAAAAAACTGCGGGCTATTCGCGCGCCGTCGTTCAGGGTGACTGGTGCTTCGTTGCCGGCACCACCGGCTACGACTACGCGACCATGACGATGCCGGAGAGCGTGGAGGAGCAGGCGCGCAACTGTCTCGCCACCATCGGCAGGGCCTTGGAGGAGGGCGGCTTCTCCTTCGCCGACGTGGTGCGCGCGCATTACTACCTCACGGACGCCGCCTATGTGGACCGCGTCTTTCCGATCCTGGGCGAGACCTTCGGCGACATCCGGCCCGCCGCGACGATGATCGTCTGCGAGCTGAACAAGCCGGAGATGAAGATCGAGATCGAGGTGACGGCGCTGAGACGGAATGGGTGACGCGGCGTAACCGGCGAGCTTCCTTCGAGACTCGCTTCGGGGGATGCACCCGGTAGATCGTCCGAAGGTCAGGGCATAGACATCAATAGATGCGCAACCCGAGGTGCTTCTGCATCGCGTCGAAGTCTCGGTCGGCGTGGAGCAGAACGTGGCCGCGCTCGACGCAGAACGTGCCGATGATGAGATCGGCACTTTTCCTGATCGTTACTCCCATTGCCCGCAGATAGCGGTAGTTCGCTGCCGCCTTGACCGCCAATAGACCGTCGAGCATCGGAACGATCCGGTATTGGCGCATTTCATTTTCGACGAGCGAAGCTTGCTGTTCGTCGCGAAGCCCTCGCAGAACTTCCAGAAGAACGATGTCTCCAACCAGAATTTCGTAGGGGTTGGCGATTGCCGCCAGCTTCTTCACCTGCTGCGTATCGAGATTGCGAAGATTGTCGATCCAGACAGAACTGTCGACGGCGATCATCGACTGTCGTCGTCCGTCCAGTCCGTGCGCATGGCATCAAGGTCGCCTTCCCAGCCGATCCCCCTCATCGTCTCGAGCGCTTCGCGGTGTCGATCCTGATGCACCAGTCGCTTCAGCGCCTCCTCCACCGTTGCGCGTTTCGTGGCAAGCCCGGTGATCCTCATCGCTTCGGCGATCAGCGCGTCATCAAGTTCGATGTTGGTTCGCATGGATCTCGCCTCGTGTGTATGTCTCTCGAAGTAGATACACATTGGCCGGTAAGCTTGCAATCGAGCAGCAGGTTTGCCCGGCAATAAGCCTTGCGCGGTGCTGCCTTCGCCGCTAGCAAGACCGCGGCTTTCCCCAACGGTCCAAGGACATCGCGACATGGCTTCGAAAAAACTCCTGCTGCTTCCCGGCGACGGCATCGGTCCCGAGGCGATGGCCGAGGTGGAGAAGCTGATCGCGGTGATGAACGCCGATCTCGGCGCGGGCTTCGAGACCGAGCGCGGCCTGGTCGGCGGCTCGGCCTATGACGCGCACGGCCGGGCGATCTCCGAAGCGGACATGGCCAAGGCGCTGGCCGCCGACGCGGTGCTGTTCGGCGCGGTCGGCGGGCCGAAGTGGGATCCCGTTCCCTATGAGGTCCGCCCCGAGGCCGGCCTGCTGCGCCTGCGCAAAGACCTTGCCCTGTTCGCCAATCTAAGGCCGGCGATCTGCTACCCGGCGCTCGCCGCCTCCTCGTCGCTCAAGCCGGAGGTGGTCGAGGGTCTCGACATCCTGATCGTGCGCGAACTCACCGGCGGCGTCTATTTCGGCGAGCCGAAGGAGATCATCGACCTCGGCAACGGCCAGAAGCGCGGCATCGACACGCAGGTCTACGACACGTTCGAGATCGAGCGCATCTCCGGCGTCGCCTTCGAGCTGGCGCGCACGCGCAAGAACCACGTCACCTCGATGGAAAAGCGCAACGTGATGAAGTCCGGCGTCTTGTGGAACGAGGTGGTGACACAGACGCACAAGGCCAGATATGCCGACGTCAAGCTCGACCACATGCTCGCCGATGCCGGCGGCATGCAGCTCGTGCGCTGGCCAAAACAGTTCGACGTCATCGTCACCGACAATCTGTTCGGCGACATGCTGTCGGACGTGGCGGCGATGCTGACCGGCTCGCTCGGCATGCTGCCGTCGGCCTCGCTCGGCGCTCCCGACGCCAAAACCGGCAGCCGCAAGGCGCTCTACGAGCCGGTGCACGGCTCGGCGCCGGACATCGCCGGCAAGGGCATCGCCAACCCGATCGCCATGATCGCCTCATTCGCCATGTGCCTGCGCTACTCGTTCGGCATGGTGGCGGAAGCCGACCGGCTGGAGACGGCGATCTCGGCGGTGCTCGACGAAGGCCTGCGCACCAGGGACATTCTCTCCGAGGGTAAGACCGAGGTCGGCACCACGGCCATGGGCGACGCCGTCGTCGAACGATTCCGCGCGCTGTCGGCTTAGCCGCTCCGCCGCGCAGAAAAAGCGGAACCGCGATGTCGGGGCCGGGTTTCCTCACACGTCCTCTGTGCGGACGAGAAAGAGGAGACCGGAATGTCCTATGTCGACGGATTCGTGCTCGCGGTGCCGAAAGCCAATCTCGACGCCTACCGCAAGATGGCGGCCCAGGCCGGCGAGATCTGGAAGGACCATGGAGCGCTCGCCTATGTCGAGTGCATCGGCGACGACGTTCCTTATGGCGAGGTGACGTCGTTCCCGCGCTCGGTGCAGGCCAAGGACGACGAGGTCGTCGTGTTCGCCTGGATACTCTACCAGTCCCGCGAGCAGCGCGATGCCATCAATGCCAAGGTCATGGCCGATCCTCGCCTGAAGCCGGACTGGGACACCATGCCCTTCGATGCCAAGCGCATGATCTATGGCGGGTTCGAGACGTTTCTGGAGCTTTGACGGGCCCGCTCTTTCCGCGATGATCTGCCGGCCGTTCAAGTTCCGCGCCTGCCAGCCCTTCAGGCAAAGCCGATGAAGCGGCCGCACAGCAGGACGCCTGTCCACAGCAGGGCGGAGAGGCTTGCTGCGAGGCGTTCGCCGCTGCCGGCTGGTGCTTGCGGCGGCCGCTTGCGGGCTAGCATCGCGAACAAGAGCAGGTTCAGGCCGGCGAGCAGGATGAGCCCCATCTTGGCCCAGAACACCGGCATTCCCGCATATTCAGTCGCCCGGATCGAGAACAGGGCCGCTCCCGTGAGGGCTGCGCCGGCGAAGGCGCTGATAGCGACCCGCCGCATCAGCGCCAGGAAAGGATGTTCGGGAACGGTGCGGAACGCGCCGAGCACGCGCAGGTCCATCAGCCAGACGGATGTGAACAGCGCGCCGATGGCGGCGATGTGCAGCGCGTTGACCAGCGGGTAGGCATAGAAGGACGATTTCAGCAGCCGGACCGCGCCGAGCTGCTCGATTGCGGACAGGGCTTCCACGGCGGCTCAGGCCGGCGGTACGCGGCCTGGATAGACGTCATAGGTCTTGCCGCCGACGGTGATGCGCACCGCCTTCATCCGCTTCTCCGCCGCGTCGCGCGAGCGGTTGCCGATCGCCACCACCTCGTCGCCGATCTTCGCCGCATCCTCGGTGAAGCCGGCGCGGATCGTCGCGGACGGCGTCGCCAGCTCGACCCGCCACAGCTCGCCCCCGGCGTCGACGTCGAGGGTTGCATGCGGATTGCCGACATAGACGGCGCGGATCACGCCTTCGAGCCGGAAGAAGCCGTCCTGCGTCCACGACCAGCCGTGATGGGCGAGCGCCGGAACGGCCGTCGCCAAGGCGAGCATGGATGCCAGCAGCAGACCGCGCGTGCCGGCTCGTTGGGATCGGAAGGGTTTCATGGGACACCTCGCGAACGGACCGCTCCACAGGGTAGGGTCCCGCGGCACGAGGTCAAATCACTTCGGGAGGAGGCTGCGCAGCCGCCTGTCCGCGCAACAAAAAAGGCGGCTCGCCGGCCGCCTTTTTCTTCTTTGATATTGCTGCTGCGCCGAGCTTATTCGGCTGCGGTCTTCTCGGCCGCGGCCTCGGCGGCTGCCTTCTCGGCCGCTGCCTTCTCGGCGGCCAGCGCCTGGGCGGCGGCGACCTTCTCGGCCTCCAGCTTGGCCTTCTCGGCGTTGAGCGCCTCGCGCTCGGCGTCGTTCAGCTTGCGGGCGCGCACGCCGGTGTTCTCCGAGATGCGGGCCGACTTGCCGCGGCGATCGCGCAGGTAATAGAGCTTTGCGCGGCGCACCTTGCCGCGGCGCACGATCTCGACGCCCTCGACCATCGGCGAGTAGACCGGGAAGACGCGCTCGACGCCCTCGCCGTAGGAGATCTTGCGGACCGTGAAGTTCTCCTGGAAGCCGGAGCCGGAGCGGGCGATGACGACGCCCTCATAGGCCTGCAGGCGGGTGCGGGTGCCTTCGGTGACGCGCACCTGGACGCGCACCGTGTCTCCCGGCTGGAATTCGGGCAGCGTGCGCTTGGCTTCGATCCTGGCGGCCTGCTCGGCCTCGAGCTGACGGATGATATCCATCGGAATAAACCTCTTCTTGCTTCTCGACAGCCAGAGCGCCCGACGCTCGCCTTGCAGCACATCTTGCCGCGCGGCTATGCCGATCCTCGAAAGGAGAAGCAGGGGCGAATTCACCGTCCTTATGACGGGCCCGGTCGGTCATCCTTCCGGTTGCGTGCGCGGCGATACACCAAAATCGCCGGCTTGTCACGCCCGGTATGCGAAATTCGGCCCGGCTCTCGGGTCGCTCGTTCCCGCCCCATTGCTTGCGAACGGCCATCCCCGCCTTTACAGCCTTTCGGATCGCCGCTTCAAGGACCGCCGCCGGACATGGACCCAGCCGACATCCTGCTTCTCGCCACCGCCGGCTTCCTGTCGGGCGTGGTCAACGCCATTGCCGGCGGCGGCACCTTCCTCACCTTCGGCGCGCTGTCGCTCGCCGGTCTGCCGCCGATCGCGGCCAACGCGACCTCGTCGATCACCCAATTCCCCGGCTACATCACCTCGACGCTCGCCTATTGGAGCGACATCAAGCGGTTCTGGCGCGGCGCGCTGCTGCTTTGCGCGATCTCGGCGGCGGGGGCGCTGGCCGGATCGCTGATCCTGCTGTCGCTGTCCAACCCGTCGTTCCGCGCCATGGTGCCGTGGCTGCTGATCGCCGCCACCGCGCTGTTCGCCGCCGGCCCGTGGCTGAAGCCCAAGCCGAAGCCCGGCCAGGAGGCGGCGGTCGGCTCGGCGCTCGGATCGCTGGTGCAGTTCCTGACGGCCGTCTATGGCGGCTTCTTCGGCGCCGGCATGGGCGTGATGATGCTCGCCACGCTGGGCCTCACCCAGTCCGGCGACTACCACCGGCTGAACGCGCTGAAGAACATGCTGTCGATCGTGATCGCGGCGGTCGCGATCGTCGTGTTCGTCTCCGGCGGCGTGGTGGCGTGGCCGCAGGCGCTGGTGATGGTGCCGGCGGTGGCGCTCGGCGGCTATGCCGGCGTGTGGACGGCCAAGCGTGTGCCGCAGACGGTGATGCGCGGCCTGGTCATCGCGGTCGGCCTGTTTCTCGCTGGGTATTATTTCTGGACGGGATGAGGGCGCTTCGCCATCAGGTCGGGCCGCCGCTCCTTCGTAAGCTTTTCCGCCTGCGCCCGCCGCCAGGCAGCGATCTTCGCGTGATTGCCCGAGGTGAGCACTTCAGGGATGGGCCTGCCCTCGAATTCCTGCGGGCGCGTATAATGCGGGTGCTCCAGCAGGCCGTTCTCGAAACTCTCCTCGTCGCCGGACTGCGCGTTGCCCATGACGCCGGGCAGGAGCCGCACCACGGCGTCGAGCAGGACGATCGCCGCCGGCTCGCCGCCCGACAGGATGTAGTCGCCGACCGAGACCTCCTCCAGCCCGCGCAGATCGATGAGGCGCTGGTCGACGCCCTCGAAGCGGCCGCACAGGATGACGGCGCCGGGGCCGGCGGCCAGCGCGCGCACGCGCGCCTGGGTCAGCGGCTTTCCGCGCGGGCTCATCAGCAGGCGCGGGCGCGGATCGCCTTGCGGCGAGGCATGGTCAACGGCGCGCGCCAGGACATCGGCGCGCATCACCATGCCGGCGCCGCCGCCGGCCGGCGTGTCGTCGACGCTGCGATGCCTGTCGAGCGCGAAGTCGCGGATTTGCACCGTCTCCAGCGACCACGCGCCTTCGCCCAGGCCGCGGCCGGCGAGCGACAGGCCGAGGGGGCCCGGAAACATCTCCGGATAGAGCGTCAGCACGGTGGCGGAAAAGCTCACCGGTTGCCTCCGGCGCCCTTCGGGCCGCGCGGGCGCCGGCTCGCATCGAAGCCGCGCTTGCCATGGTCCCGCTTCTCATCGGCCGGCGGCCGCGCGTCCTCCTCCTCCTCCACCAGCCCGGCGGCGATGCTGTCGATGCGGACGAAGCCGCCGGCGACGTCGACCTCCGGCACGGCCGCCTCGGTGAACGGGATCAGCACGCCCTTCGTCCCGCCATGGACGATCTCCAGAATGTCGCCGCCGCCGAAATTCTGCACGGCGACCACCTTGCCGACCGGCTCGCCGGTCTCGTCGCGCACGGCGAGCCCGACCAGGTCGGCGTGGTAGAACTCGCCTTCCTCGGTGTCGTCGGGAAGCGCCGAGCGGTCGACGAAGAGCTCCGTGCCGTTCAGCGCCTCGGCGGCGTTGCGGTCGCCGACGCTCTTGAAGCGCACCACGACCACGGTTCCCGCCGGGCGGATGTCGAGCACCTCGAAGCGGCGGCCGTCGGCGGTCTGCAGCGGCCCATAGTCGCCGAGCGCCAGCGGATCGCCGGTGAAGGTTTTCACCCGCACCTCGCCGCGTATGCCGTGCGGGGCGCCGATGACGGCCATCTGGACGGGGTTTTTCACGTTTGTCGTCCCGGGTTTCGAAGCCGATGCTCTAAGCAGGTTTGGCCGGCTTCGCCAACAGATTCGCAACGATAAGCGTTGCGACAGCCATCGTCGCCCCGCTGCGGAAAAATCCGAGGGGTTGCTGATTTTTTCGCTTGTTGAGTCCGGCGGGGGCGCAATCACGACGTGTCGGGCGGCTCCAGCGCCCACTGGGCAAGGCCGTGCACGACGTCGAGGACCTCGTGCACCTCGTGAACGGGCTTTTTTCGCCGCCAGCCCGGCGGCCGGCCGGGTTTCAGCGGCGAGAAGCGGCCGAACCGGCGCAGACCGCCGGATTCCCGCTCGCGCGCGAGGGCGGCGTCGCGGCGCGCCCGCCAGCGGGCGAAGCGCCTTGCCTGGCCGGGCAGGTCGTCGAGCGCCAAAACCAGCGCCCGCAGCCGCGCGTCCAGCCGCCTCGCGTCGATCGGATCTTTGGGCGACCAGGCGGGGATGCGGAACGGCTCGGTGATACCGGGAACGGAGATGCGCGGCACGCCCCTGGGCGCCAGCCACGGGCGGCGGTTCCAGGGTTTTAGCGGATCGAGCAGAGGCAGGGTCGCGCGCCGGGCGCGGGTTTTCGGCCGCGCCGGCATGCGGACGGGGCCGGCCCCGGGCCGGAATTTCGGCTGCGGTTTCTGCCGGGGCGGCGGCAGGGTCACGACGAGGCCACGCGCGGCCACGACGATGAGCCGCCGCACCGCCGCTTCGGCGGGACGCAGCAGCCGGAGTATGGCGCGGTGGAGGCGGCGGGGAAGGGTGAGCGAGGGGTCGAGTGCCGGCGCAAGTGCCGGGGACAGTTTACTTTTTTCGGCCCGCGCGAGGCCTGAACCGCCGCCGCCTTTCTGCCGAAAGAAAGTAAACTGTCCCCTGAGTTCCCCGAGATCCAGCCCGGCCATGGCGACGAGCATGGCGAGGATGCGCTTCAGCGCCTCGCGATTCTTCTCGATTGCCGCATCCCAGTCCACCGCCGCCTCCTTTCCAGCACAGGCGATGACAGTGTCGCTCCGGTTGGGGGGGTGGGGATAAACTCGGGAAAACAATCCTGACGGATGCTGACAAGGATCGGCACCGAGCGACAGCCTACTTTCGGGCAGCGTCTGGCGCCCTCGCGGTTCGACAAGCTTCTGTAATTGCGGTCAACAGGGTTGCGTGTCCGGGCTTCGTG
>NZ_JCACER010000073.1:0-2930 GCF_059502445.1 Kumtagia sp. | reverse complement strand
ATTGCCGCGACCATTCAGCAGCCCTCATGGTGAGCTTGTCGAACCACGAGGGCGCCAGGCACCGGCCGGCGCGGGCGCCGGCTCTGGGAACAGATGTGCGCATGTCGTGGCCCCGGTCAGGGAGGAGTAGACTCGTATGCGATTGCCCCGGGACGATGCCGGCCGCAGCCTTTACAGCCTGTCGCTCCGCGTGCCAGAAGGCCGTCGATTCCCAAGAGAACCCCCGACAGGCGGAGAAAAGCCTTGAAGCCCGACGAGATAAAAAAGCTGGAAGCCTTCTTCAAGCGCACGTTCAAGAACCCGGACATGCAGGTGAAGGCACGCCCGCGCAAGACCGATTCGGCCGAGGTCTATGTCGGTGAGGAATTCCTCGGCATCGTCTTCAAGGACGAGGACGACGGCGACTACAATTTCTCGATGGCGATCCTCGACATCGATCTCAACTGAGCGCGCGGCCGGCCGCCAGGATCGTCTAGCGGCCGGCCCGCAGCATCTCCGTGGCCCTGGCCGTCACCGCGGCGTCGAGAAACCTCCAGTCGGCCAGGAGTTCGCGCGGAAAGCGGTAGGTGAGGCTGAGATCGTCGCCCAGGGCGACATCGCGCTCGCAGGGCGCCAGCGACTCCTCGGCGCTCGAGCCTTCCAGGCATCGCGCGACGAAAGGTGCCCGGCCGTCGCGGTCGGCCACGGTGAGGGTTTCGTTCAGATATCCCGATTTTGCCGCGAAGTCGTAAATCGTCAGCCCGGCCGGTCCCGGCCGTCCGGGCTGCACGATCAGCGACCGGTAGATCGGCTCGAAGCGGCCGCTCATGTCGCGTGCCATCATCTTCTCCTCGAAGCCGAGGAAGAGGATGTTGCGTCTGCCTCCGACATTGTTGAAGTCGTCGCGGGTCTCGCGGGTATAACCCTCGAGCGTCGGCCAGCGCAGATAGAGGTCGAGCCGCGGCGCGGGCCCGGACCGGCGCGCCCGCTCGAAGCGGATCATGTTGGCCGGCGCGGCGATGACGCTGTCGCCGACGACGACCTCGATCGGGTTGGGATCGTCGGTATAGCCGGCAAGCGAGATGGCGGATCCGAACCAGCGGCCGGCGAGGCTCAGCGCCAGCGAAAGCAGGGCGAGCGCGGCACATGCGACGAAGATCCGCGTCATGAAACGCGAGCCGACCGGATCGGCCTCCGGTTCGTCGGCGAAAGCCTGCGTCATCGCGATATCCCTGATGCCGATCCGCCTCGGCGCCGGCAGACGGATTCGCCTGCCATATCCTCCGCCGACTCTGCATTTTCATGGTAAACGAGACGTAAACGCGCGTCGCTGGCTGCGCCACGCACCGGCGTTTCCCGGTATGTTCAACCTTGAAGGGTTTATCGCGAGCCGACTTGCGGTATCAGGTTGGTCGGCCGGGCGAGGACAGACAGCAGGAGCAGGGCATGCCGGTTTATGCGATCGACGACAAGGCACCGAGTTTCGAGGACGAGACGAGCAACTGGATCGCGCCGGACGCGACGGTGATCGGCGATGTCCGGATCGGGCGGGACGTCGGCATCTGGTTCGGCGCCGTCATCCGCGGCGACAACGAGCCGATCATCATCGGCGCCCGCAGCAACGTGCAGGAGCATGTGGTCATGCACACCGATCCGGGTTCGCCGCTGGCGATCGGCGAAGGCTGCACGATCGGCCATCGGGCGATCCTGCATGGCTGCTCCATCGGCGACAACAGCCTGGTCGGGATGGGCGCCACCGTGCTCAACGGCGCGCGCATCGGCAGGAACTGCCTGGTCGGCGCCGGCGCGCTGGTGACCGAAGGAAAGGTTTTCGAGGACAATTCGCTGATCGTCGGCGTCCCGGCAAGGGCCGTGCGCCAGCTCGACGCGGAGGCCGTCGCCGGCCTGGCCAGGTCCGCCGACCATTATGTCGACAACGGCCGGCGGTTCCGCGCCGGGCTGAAGCCCGTCCGCTGACGCATCCCCCGAAATGGCGGAGCCGGCCCTCGGGGAAAGGGCCGGCTCCTGAACCCGGTCGTTGGGGACGGGGAGGGTGGGGACTCGACCGGGTTGTTCAGAAACTAGCGGACGCTGGCGACAGCCTCGGCCCTGCCGTCGTTGATCTTCACCCACACGCCGGAGTTGGTCTCCGACTGGCGCTTGAGGTAGGTGTAGGGCGTGTCCTCCCAGGCGAGCACGCGCGGCTCGAGATTGTCGAGCACGAAGTCGCCGAGGCTGGTGCGCACCGTCAGCACGGCATGGCCGTCGCCGTTCGGCTGGCGCACCACGGTCATCAGCAGATCGCCGGCCGGCACGCCGATCGCCATCAGGCGGCGGCGCTTTTCCAGCGCGTAGTCCTCGCAGTCGCCGGCACCGCTGGTCGGATAGGACCAGACTTCCTCGCGGCCCCACATCTCCATATCGGTCTTCGGCGTCACCGACGCATTGACGTCGTTGTTGATCCGCACGATCGCCGACCAGAGCTGCCGCGTCAGGTCGGCGGGCGCCCGCTTCGGCGTCTTCTGACGGCATTCCTGCGGCAGCGCCTGGCAGAACTCGTAGTGGCCGACTGGCTGGGTCGTGCGTGCGCCGGTCTTCATGGCCGAGCCCGCTTCGGCCGCCGCCGTCATGCCCGCCACCGCCACCGCCGCCGCAATCAGCAGCCTCACCCTTCTGATGATTGTCATTGTGAAGTCTCCCCGTTTGAGGAGACAATGACAGATGCGAATTTATGTGACGCAAAATCGGGCAGTTTAATTCAACTAAAAACTAGATCGTATTCCAATCTACTTCGCGTAAAACAAGAATAAAATTCGAAATTGTTTTTAGTCGAATTTGCATAAAATTTGAACGATCGGCGGTCGCGCCGCGCCTGAAGTGGGTCAGGCGAGGTCGTCTGGCGCCCTCGTGGTTCGACAAGCTTCTGTAATTGCGGTCAACAGGGTTGCGTG
>NZ_JCACER010000072.1:0-29988 GCF_059502445.1 Kumtagia sp. | reverse complement strand
CCGAGTCAATCCGCCGCACCACAAACGACCAAGATGTGTGCATGCCGTAGCCACTTTCGTGGGGGCGAGGAACCGCTGCCGCGATGCCGGCGCTCATCCATCTTGGGTTCCTCGCCCCCACGCAGTGGGGGAGAGGTGTCGAGCCCGTAGGGCGAGACGGAGAGGGGGTTTTCTTCGGTTTGGATCGACGACCGGCAACGCTACACCAACTCCCGTACCCGCTCCCACAAACCGTCATCGACCTCCACCACCGTCTCGCCCCAGTCCGTCCGCGCGGCGCGACCGCGGCCGGGCAGGCGCACGCCGGCGTCGGCAAAACGCTCGGCCAGCCGGGCAAGACTGTCAGCGAAGCCGTCATTGCCGAAGCGGGCCGGGTCGATCGCCAGGATGAACTGGCCGGTGCCGGGCGGGCCGCCCTTGTCGTCGCCGAACATGCTCGCCTCGACGCCGAGCTTCGAGCCGGTGAGCGCGGCGGCGAGAATCTCGACCAGCAGCGCGATGTTGGCGCCCTTCTGGCCGCCGCTCGGCAGCAGCGAGCCGAGAAGCCCCTCGGCGGCGTCGGTGGTCGGCGCGCCCGTGCGGTCCTGCGCCCAGCCGAGCGGGATCGGCTCGCCGCGGTCGTGGCGCATCACCATCTCCGTCTTCGTCACCGCGCTCATGCTCTGGTCGGCGACGATGGGGCCGCCGGGCGCGGGCACGGCGAAGGCGAGCGGATTGGTGCCGAAGAGCGGCGCCCGCGCGCCGGGCGGGGCGACCGAAGCCGGCGCGTTGGCGACGCAGAGGCCGATCAGCCCGCGCTCGGCCAGCGGCGTCACGTGGTGCGCGAGCGCCAGGCAGTTGTAGGAGTTGCGCACCGCCAGCGCGGCGATGCCGAATTGCCGGGCGGGCTCGGCCAGGTGCGGCAGCCCCGCCTCGATCGCCGGATGGGCGAAGCCGTGGCGGGCATCGACGCGGATCGCCGCGCCAGCCCGCTCGATCGCCGGTACCGTCTTTCCGTCGATCTTGCCGCAGGCAAGGTGCGCACAGAAGATCGGCAGGTAGAACAGGCCGCAGACGAAATTGCCCTCGGCCTCGGCGCGGGCGATGGCGCGGGCGACCGGCGCGGCGTTCTCGGGCAGTGTGCCGGCGCGGACGAGGGCGGCGCGGGCGGTTCGCTCGATCTCGGCGGCGGTGACGGCGGCCATGGTCAGCCTTGCCGCGATGCCTGGAAGCGGCGCTCGCCCTCGGCAATCAGGCTTTCGTCCAGCGTGAAGCCGAGGCCGGGCTGCTGGAAGGCGTCGAGCCAGCCGTTCTTCGGCGCAAGGTCCGGCGAAGCGACGATGTCCTTGCGAACCAGCTGCCACATGATCTGGTTGCCATCGTCGAGATTGGGGATCGCCAGGCCGATATGGTGCTCGGCCGAGGTGGTGATGCCAGTGGTGAAGGAGGAGTGGATGCAGATTTTCAGTCCCGCCGCCTCGGCCACCGCCGCCGCCTTCAGCATCGGCTGGATGCCGCCGATCTCGCGCGGGCCGATGCAGATCATGTCGGCGGCGCGCTGCCGGCATATCTCGTAGACGTCGTGGAGCGTGAAGGCCGACTGGTCGGCGACGATCGGGATGCCGACGGATTCGCGCACCTGCGCCATGGCCGGGATGCTCCAGCTTACCGTCGGCTGCTCGATGAACTCGATGTCGAATTTTTCGAGCTTGCGGCACATGGTGATGGCCTCGTGCACGCCCCAGGCCTCGTTGGCGTCGAGGCGCAGCCGCGCCCCGCCGATCTCCCGGCGCACCGCCGCGACGATCTCAAGGTCCAGCGCCTCGCCGCGCCCGACCTTCAGGTAGAAGACGCGCTCGCCGGCGGCATGAGCGCTGGCTGCGTCGCGAGCGAGTTCCTCCGCCGTCTCGCCCTGGAGGAAGTAGAAATAACCGACGGCCTTGCGGTGGGCGCCGCCGAGCAGGCGATGGACGGGCAGCTTTGCCAGCCGGCCCTGCAGATCCCACATCGCCATGTCTATGCCCGAAAACATCTGGTTGGCGGCGCGCATGAGATTGGCGCCGTGGCCGAGATATTCCTGATGGAAGATGCGGGACAGCAAGGGCACGACGTCATAGGGAGACTGGCCGACCAGATGCGCGGCGAGGCGCTTCAGGATGGCCGCGG
Organism: Kumtagia sp.; assembly: GCF_059502445.1. Classification (NCBI taxonomy): domain Bacteria; kingdom Pseudomonadati; phylum Pseudomonadota; class Alphaproteobacteria; order Hyphomicrobiales; family Phyllobacteriaceae; genus Kumtagia; species Kumtagia sp. The sequence goes on along the minus strand of NZ_JCACER010000072.1, from coordinate 27,843 downwards.
TGCCGCCCTGGTCCGGCGCCACCGTGCATTCGCCGATGCCGACGGTGCCGTCGTCGGCCTCGATCTCGATCAGGTTGACGGCGAAGGTCTCGCGAATGCCGTAGGACCAGTGGTAGGGCTGCTTCAGCGGCAGCACCAGCGGCCTCACCCGGACGTTGGAAATCTTGACCACGCTTGGGTTCCTTCAGTGGTGGCGGAGGGGAGCCGCCGTTTGGTTGATGGTGGGAGGCCTGAGGGGTTCTGCCGCTGAGGGCACCCCTTCCGTTGAGACGGGACGTTGGACGGAATTACCCCCACCCCTAACCCCTCCCCTCAAGGGGGAGGGGGACTTTGCGGCCGTTATGCCACGCGAAACAGGTGATGATTGGCGTCTAGCAGTGACGCAAGCAGGTCCCCCTCCCCCTTGTGGGGAGGGGTTAGGGGTGGGGGTCATGGAAGGTCGCGCCCTCGGCGATTTACCGTATCCGATCGCATGACCTTCAAGGGGAGGGGAAACGACTCTCATCCCGCCCACTCGCCCCTGCCGAGCGTGTCGACCGCCTGAACGATACGAATAAAGCTGTCGCGAGCGCGCGCCACGGTAGCGCGTGCGCGGAGGTAGCCGTGCGGTAGCCCCTTCTCCTCGTGCCACAGCGCCTTGCCGCCGGCCGCAAGCAGGCGGTCGCGATAGGCCTCGCCGTCGGAGGACAGCGGGTCGCATTCGGCGGTGAAGATGATCGTGGGCGGCAGGCCGGAGAAGTCGCTGTCGGCGAGCGGCAGGTAGCGCGGGTCGCCGGAGGTATCCTCGCCGCCGGTACGGATGTTCTTGTAGACCGCGACGTCGCGGGCCGACAGCAGCGGCGCTTCGGCATGGACGACATAAGAGCCTTTGCTCTCGTCGCCGCCGAGCATCGGATAGACCAGCACCTTGCCGGCCGGCGCCGCCCCATGACCGCGCAGATGATGGGCAAGGCACGCCGCCAGCGTGCCGCCGGCGGATTCGCCGACGAGCACGACCGGCCGGAGGAAGGTTTTTACGGCCCACTCATAAGCAGCCACCGCGTCGTCGAAGGCGGCTGTGCCGGTATGCTCCGGCGCCAGCCGGTAGTCGACCGAGACCACGGCAAAGCCGGTGCCGGCGCAAAGATCGGCGCAGATGTCGTCATGGCTGTCGAGGCCGCCGAGGATGAAGCCGCCGCCGTGAAAATACAGCACGACGGCCGCCTTGTCCGGCGCGTCGCGTCGATAGACGCGAACCGGAATGGCGTGTCCACCAGCCTCCATGGCGTCGGTCTCGGCCGTCACACCGGCCGGATGGCCGGCGTGGAAGGCGCGGCTCATCCGATCGTAGATCGCCCGGTTCTCTTCGATCGGCAGGCCGATCGCCTCGGGCGGATAGAAGGCATCGATGCGGTCGATGAAGGCCCAGGTTTCGGCATCCATCCGTTTCCGATAGTCGGGTGCCTCCGACGGCCGCATCGTCGTCTAAGCCTGCTCGATCCAGGCCTTGTCCCAATGCTGCTCCAGCGCTTGGTGCTGGTCGCAGCCATGCACGCCTTCGCGGTAGGTGCGGTAGACCTTGCGCCAGTAGGGTTGGATGATGACGCCGGAATCCCGGAGGATCGTCTCTATCTTCGCCATCAGCTCGCGGCGCTTGCCGGCGTCGGGCGTTGCCAGCGCCTGCTCCAGCAGCTTGTCGAACTCCGGATCGGAATAGCCGCTCTCGTTCCAGGCGCCGCCCGAGCGATAGGCGAGCGCCAGCACCTGCACGCCGAGCGGCCGCCCGAGCCATTCGGTGCAGGAGAAGGGATATTTGTTCCAGTCGTTCCAGAAGGTGGCGGCCGGCAGCACGGTGCGCTTGATCTTCAGGCCGGCCTCGCGCATCTGCCCGGCGATGGCGTCGGCGGACGATTTCTGCCATTCCACGTCGACCGAGATCAGCTCGTATTCGTGGCCGCTCTTGCCCGCCTCCTCGAGCAGCTTCTTCGCCTCCTCGACATTGCGGACATGCGGGCCGATGTCGGCATATTCCTCATGCATCGGTCCGACGTGGTGGTTGGCCGCCGGAACGCCGCGATCGTCCAGGCCGATCTTCACTACCGCGGCGTTGTCGACTGCGAGCTGCGCGGCACGACGCACCCGCTGGTCGTCATAGGGCGCGTTGGTGACGTTGAAGCGGGCCACGATGGTCGAGCCGGTGGCGATCTCGGAACTGGCGAGCCCGAGCGCCTCGGCCTGTGAGACGGTGTCGGTGGAGGTCTCGTGGTTGGTGTCGATCTCGCCGGATTCGAAGGCCGAGAACATCGGGTTGGGATCGGAGCCGTAATCCGTCCACTGCACGCCATCGAGCAGGAAGTCGCCCTTCCACCACTTGTCCTTGCGGCGGACTTCCGCGCCGACCTCGGTGTCCCAGCGCACCAGCTCGCATGGGCCGGTGGTGATCGCCAGCGCCTTCAGAGGATCGGTCTCGCCGTCATAGCTGCGGTGCATGATGAGCGCCGGATAATCGGCCATGCCGGGGATCAGCGAGATGTCGGGCTGCGGCAGCTTCAGCCGTACCGTGTAGTCGTCGATCCGCTCGATGGCGCCGTCCAGCGCCTTCCTGGTGTTCCGGTCGACGAGCCCGCCCATGCGGCCGGCGAGCGAGTTGCCTTCCACCGTCGCGTCGCACCAGCGGGTGAGATTGTGGATGACGTCGTCGGCGTTGAAGGTGTCGCCGTTCGACCAGGCGATGCCCTGCCGGACATGCAGCGTCAGCTCCTTCGCGTCGTCGCTGACCTCCCAGCTTTCGAGCAGCCACGGCTCGAAGCTGAAGTCGCGGTTCCAGCGCACAAGATACTCGTTGCACTGGCGCGCGACGTTCGACATCTCGACGCCGTCGAAGGTGCGCGGGTCGCGCCAGCCCTTGACGTTCATGGCGACCCGCAGCATGCCGCCGCGCTGCGGCTCCTGCGCCGCCGCGGGCGTCGGCGCCAGCCCGCCGAGGGCGAAGGCACCCGACGCGCTGACGCCGAGCGCCGCCATGGTGGCGAAAAACTCCCGCCGGTTCACCTTGCCCGTCCTGAAACCCTCCGCCACCGCCGGGGCCTGCGGATGAAGCGGTCTGTCGGTCAGCATCGTCTTCGTCATTGGATCCTCCGATCACGGTTCGCTGTCGTCGGAATGGCGGGGCGGCACGGCCGCCCCGCCGGGCTCGCTCACATCAGGCCGCTTTCCTTGAGGAAACCGGTGGAGACGGCCTCGACCGTCTTCCTGTCGACGTCGACCTCGGCGTTCAGCCGCTGCATGACGCTGTCGTCGAGTTTTGCCGAGAGCGATTCCAGGATGGCCTGCAGGTCGGGATTGGCGTCGAGCACCTCCTTGCGCACCACCGGGGTGAGCGCGTAGTCGGGGAAGAAGCCCTTGTCGTCCTTGAGCAGCTTCAGCTTCATCGCGGCGATCTGGCCGTCGGTGGCCTGGGCCGAGACCACGTCGAGATCGCCATTGGCGAGCGCGTTGTAGGCGAGGCCGAGATCCATCGGCCGGACATTGGCGCGACCGGCCTCGAAGCCGTAGGTCTTCTGCAGGCCGATCAGCCCGTCCTCGCGCTTCGGGAACTCGGCCGTGGTGCCGAGCGTAACCGCCGTGCCGGCGTTATAGGCGGCGGCGAGGTCGGAGACGGTGGCCATGCCGTCGGTCTTCGGATTGTCGCCGCGCACCACCATGGCGTAGGTGTTGTTGGCCTTGGAGGGCTTCAGCCAGACCAGGCCCTTCTCGCCGTCGAGCTCTTTCACCCGCGCATAGGTGTCCTCGGGCGACAGTTTCTCGGTGACCTTGTTGAAGGTGATCAGCGAGGTGCCGGTGTATTCCCAGTAGAGGTCGACCTCGCCGTTCTCCAGGGCGGCGCGGACGATCTTGGTGCCCATGCCGTCCTTCTTGTCGACGTTGTGGCCCTTGCTCTCCAACAGTTGCTTCGTCATCTCGGCGATGATCAGCTGCTCGGTGAAGGCTTTGCCGCCGACCGTCAGCTCGGCCGCCGTGGCGGTATGTGCCAGTCCGAAAACCGCCATAGCGGACGCAAGACCGCCGACAAATTTCGAAAAAGCTCCGAGTTTTTTCAGAAAAGCTCCCATTCTACTCCCCTTTTGGTTGACTTGTTTCCGCCCGCGTCAGCGCAGCGGGTTGATGCCTCGCGGAACGAGATGGAATTGCAGCCGGCCGACGACGAAGTCGGTGATGACCGCGATCAGCGCGGTCGGAATCGCGCCGGCGAGCATCATCGGCAGCTCGTCGAGCGCGATGCCGGTGAAGATCAGCTCGCCGAGGCCGCCGGCGCCGATCAGGAAGACAAGCGGCGCCGAGCCGACGCAGATGGCAAGCGCGGTGCGGATGCCGCCGAAGATGACGAACAGCGCATTGGGCAGCTCGACGCGCCAGAGCACCTGGGCGGGCGTCATGCCCATGCCGTGCGCTGCTTCGACGAGATGGGCCGGCACGGCGCGCAGGCCGGTATAGGTGTTGCGTACGATCGGCAGCAGCGTCGCCGCCCACAGGCCGAAGATCGCCGGCACCGTGCCGATGCCGAGCACCGACATCGACAGCGCCAGGATGGCGAGGGTCGGGATGGTGGTGCCGAGATTGAAGATCTGCAGCGCGGCCTCGGAAACTTTCCGCAGCGCCGGGCGCGACAGCACGATGCCGACCGGCACGCCGACGAGAATGGCCAGCCCGCCAGACCATGCGACCAGCTCGATATGCTGGACGGCGAGATAGGTGATGTCCTCCCAATAGGTCAGGATCTCGGCCGGCATGCTGCTGGAGTGGAGCCACCACGCCAGCGCCAGGGCGATGACCAGCCAGACAAGGAAGGCCGGTGGCAGTTTTGCTCTTGTGGGCAGGGTGACCGCATAGGGGTTTACCCCCACCCCTAACCCCTCCCCACAAGGGGGAGGGGGATCTGGCCGCGTCTCAGCTAGGCCCCATTCGTCAACGGTTTTGCGCGGCATGGCGGCCGCAAAGTCCCCCTCCCCCTTGTGGGGAGGGGTTAGGGGTGGGGATACCTGGCCGGCCGATGCGGGCCCGGCCGAGGAGGCGAGGCGGTCGGGTGCCTGCAGGGTCCGGGTCGCAGCCTCGCTCATTCCGGCGCCCCGGTGGCGAGGCTCTTCACGACGGAGCGGTAGGTGAGCACGCCGGCGAGCCTGCCGGCATCGTCGACGCAGGGCAGCAGCGGCATGTCGTGCGCGAACATCAGCGCCACGGCGTTGCGCAGGTCGGTCGCCGTGGAGACGGTGGCGCGCAGCGGCTGCCGGCTTGCCGTGGAGCCGCCGCCGTCCGGGAGCGAGAACCAGCCTTCGGGGCGGCCTTCGGCATCGACGGCGACCACGCCGGGATGGCCCGACGCGCGGATCAGCTCGGCCGCCCGCGCGGGCGGCTCGTCACCGCGGACCGCGCCGTGGCCGGCGATCATGGCCTCGGCCACGGTAACCAGCCGCAGCCGCTTCAGCGCCCGGTCGGAGCCGAGGAAGCTTTCGATGAAGCCGTTGGCCGGCCGGGCGAGCAATTCGTCCGGGCTGGCGAACTGCTCCAGCCGGCCGGCGCGGAAGATGGCGATCTTGTCGGCCATCTTCACCGCCTCGTCGAGGTCGTGCGAGACGAAGATGATGGTCTTGCGTAGCGTCCGCTGCATGCGCAGGAACTCGTCCTGGATCACCTCGCGGTTGATCGGGTCGATGGCGCCGAACGGCTCGTCCATGAGCATGACCGGCGGGTCGGCGGCGAGCGCGCGAAGCACGCCGACGCGCTGCTGCTGGCCGCCGGACAGCTCCTTCGGAAAGCGGTCGAGGAAGGTGGCGGGCGCCATGCCGACCAGTTCCAGGAGCTCGCCGGCCCGCTTGCGCGCCTTCCTGCGGTCCCAGCCGAGCAGGTCGGGAACGACGCAGATGTTGTCGGCAACCGTCTTGTTCGGGAACAGGCCGATCTGCTGGATGACGTAGCCGATCGAGCGGCGAAGCCGGATCGGGTCGGTCTGGGTGGTGTCGCGGCCGTCGATGAAGATCCTGCCGCTTGTCGGCTCGATCAGCCGGTTGATCATCTTCATGGTGGTCGTCTTGCCGCAGCCGGACGGCCCCAGCAGCACGCAGATCTCGCCGGCCGGCAGCTCGAGGCTGACGTCGTCGACGGCGAGAACGCCGCGCTGCGCGTCGCCGAAGACTTTTGTCAGGTGCTCCAGCCTGATCATGCCGGCGCCTCGCTGGCGATGCCCCTCGAGGTGAGCAGCCGCTGGACAAGCGCAAGGAAGAGATCGGCGGCGATGGCGAGCAGCGACACGGCGACGGCGCCGGTGACGAGCTGGCGCGGGTCCGACTGGCTGATGCCGCGCGAGATGAAGGTGCCGAGGCCGCCGGCGCCGATATAGGCGGCGATGGCGGTGACGGCGATGTTCATGACGACGGCGGTGCGGATGCCGGCCATGATGACAGGCACGGCGATCGGGATCTCGACCTGGCGCAGCCTTTGCATGGTGCTCATGCCCATGCCCCTGGCCGCCTCGCGCAGGGCGGGGTCGACATTGGCGATGGCCGTGTAGGTGTTGCGGATGATCGGCAGCTGCGAATAGAGGATGACGGCGATCACCGCCGGGACGTAGCCGATGCCGTGGCCGATCGGCGAAAGCAGCGGGATCATCAGCCCGAACAGCGCGATCGACGGCACTGTGATCATCATCGAGGCGAAGTAGAGCACGACGTCGGCCGCGCTCTTCGACAGGGTGATGGCGATGCCGATCGGCACGGCCGTGACCACGGCTATGGTGACCGCCACGAAGACGATGGAGATATGCTCCACCGCCCGCTCGCCGATCAGGCCGAGGTTCTCGACCATGAATCGCAGGATCTCCATCGTCCCGGTCAGCCTCCTTTCGTCAAAGATCCCGGTAGAGACCGGCGGCGTTGTCGAAGGTGAAGCGCAGCGGCACCGAACCCTCGATCTGCCAGGCTTCTATGGTCTCGCCGGCGAGCAGCCGGCAGGCGCCCTCCGTGTCGGTCACCGCGCCGCCATAGAGGCGGTTGGCAAGGTTCAGGATCGCCGTCTCGTGCATGGCGGCCGTGCCGCTGCCGCAGGCGTCCTTCACCAACAGCACGCGGAAGCTGAGCGCGACGGCGTCCTTCACCGTCGCGTCGACGCAGGCTTCCGTCCAGACGCCGGCGACGACCAGCCACTCGATGCCCTGCATGCGGATGTCGGCCGCCGGCGACGCGGCGCCGAAGGCGCTGGGCTCGTTCTTGATGATGAGCGGCTCGCCGTCCGAGGCGGCGACTTCCGGGCAGACGGCCGTCAGCGGATCGCTCTTGTCGCTGAAGGCGGAAGTGCCGTCGGCCTGGACCGGATGGAAAGGGCGCACGTGATTGTCTAGGTCGACGACATAGGCGAAATGGTAGAGCGGAGCGCCGGCATCGCGCGCGGCGGCCTGCAGCCGCTGCACGTTGGCGAGCACGCCGTCGAAACCTTCAACCAGATAGCGTCGGTCCTTCCGGTGCTCCTCCTGAAGGTCGATGAACAGGGCTGCGATCTTGCCTGGCTCTATGGCTAGGGGGCGCTTCATCTAGATCTCGCCGCTCAGGAAATCGTCCTCGTAGGGGAAGCGGGACAGAAGCTCGGTGCCGGTCTCGGTGATGAGGATCTCGTCCTCGAGCTTGACGCCCTCGCGGCCGCCCTTCTCGCCGATGTAGCTTTCCACCGAAACCACCATGCCGGGCACGATGTGGCCGTCGCGGCCGTAGGTCTCGTAGTCCATGGCGTGGGCGATGAACGGTGTCTCGCCATGCATGCCGACGCCGTGCATGACCGAGGTGTAGCGCTGGTCGACGAAGCGGCCGGGGATCTTCCACGCCTTCTCGGCGATCTCGCGGAAGGCCATGCCCGGCCTGACGATGCCGATATTGTGCTGAACCTGGTCGTGGGCCATGCGGTAGAGCGACTTCTGGTAGGCCGTCGGCCTGCCCGGACCGCAGCGGAAGGTGCGCGAGAAGTCGGAGTAGTAACCGTAGCAGCCGATGGTGTCGGTATCGAGCGCGACCAGCTCGCCCGGCCTGATCTTGCGGCCGCTCGCCTCGTTGAACCACGGATTGGTGCGCTGGCCGGAGGTCAAGAGCCGCGTCTCGATGAACTCGCCGCCCTGGCGGATGACCTCATGATACATGATGGCAAAGAGGTCGTTCTCCGACACGCCCGGCCTGATCGCCTCGCGCACGGCGGCAACCGCCGCCTCGGCGCCGGCCATCGATACCTGCAGGCACTTGATCTCCTCCGGCGTCTTGACGGCGCGCACGGCAAGGATCTCGCCCTGGCAGTCCCTGACCTCGCAGCCGCGCTTCTCCAAGGCCAGCGCCTGAAGATGGCCGCAGCGGTCGAGGCCGAGCTTCATCGAGCCGCCGCCATGCGCCTTGAGCAGCTCCGCGATCTCGTCGGCGAAGGGGCCGGCGGTCTCGTCGTCGCGGCCGGAGACCGACGACCACACCAGCTTGGACGGGCGCGCCTCGTCGACCGTGTCGAGCACCATGGAGACGTGGTAGCTCTGCGGGTATTCGAAGAGCACGACCGGCCCTTCGGTGGGGATGAAGAAGTAGCGCGTGGAATTGCGCAGGAAGTAGCCGAACATGTTGCGCGAGCCGGTGGCGTAGCGCTGGTTGTAGGGGTCGAACAGCACGACCGCGCCGTAGCCCGCCTCGCGCATCCAGGCGCGCAGCTTCGCCAGCCGCCCCTTGCGCAACGCATCGGCGTCGATGAAGGACGGCTCGGTGTCGGACAGCCACATGCCGCCCGCCGGATCGGCCGCGGCGGGATGGCGCATGCGCTCCTGGAAATCCACGTCCTCGGTGCTGTCGGGATCGAAAACGACGATGCTCATGTCGGGAACTCCAGAAGGTCCAGACAATGAACGAGGGTGTGCCTGCGTGATGTGCGCATCGCCGCAGATTCCGTGCGGAATTCCGCACGGGCTGGTGACATCGAGAAGTCAACAGTTCTGTGGACTTCTACACTTATGTTGAGTACCTTATCTTCATGAACGCGAAAGAGTTCAAAAAGTGGCTGGCTGCCCAAGGTTGCACCTTCGAGACGAAGAAGGGAGGTTCCGGGCACCTCATCGTGAGGCGCGGCGACCGCAAGTCGGAGCTCCCGATGCACGGCGCCGGCAAGGAACTCGGCACCGGCCTCGTCAATGCGATCAAGAAGCAACTGGGGTTGAAGTGATGCTTGAATACCGGATCGACCTGACGCCCGACGATAACGGCACCTTCCTGGTCACCTGTCCGCAACTGCCGATCGTCGCGACCTTCGGCGAGACGGAGGAGGAAGCCAGGCGCCACGCCATCGATGCCATCGAAACGGCGCTCGCCAGCATGATCGACGACGGCGAGGACGTTCCCGTTCCGGACGGCTTGGCAGGCAAAACAGTGCGTCTGCCGCTGCTGACCACGCTCAAGGTCAACCTCTATTGGGCGCTGCGCGCCAGCAAGATCACCAGGGCGGAGCTGGCGCGGCGACTGGAATGGAACCGCGAGTCGGTCGACCGGCTGTTCCGGCTGGATCATCGCTCCCGACTGGAGCAGATCGAAGCGGCCTTTTCGGCGCTCGGCCGCGAGGTGGACGTCGACGTGCGAGACGCGGCGTAAGGTTTCTAGTTGCGCGGCACCTCGCCGGCGATCGAGCGGCGGCGGCGCACCTCGCCGGGCGCATGGCCGAACTGCTCGCGGAAGGCGCGGGCGAAGCTGGACGGGTTGGCGAAGCCGCAGGACAGCGCGACCTCGCCGACCGGCAGCGAGGAGTGGGTCAGGAGCTCGGCCGCCCGGCGCAGCCGCAGCCGCCGGTAATAGGCGCTCGGCACGGTCTTCAGCTCGGCCTGGAAGGCGCGCTCGAGCTTGTCGGGCGAGATGCCGAGGCGCTCGGCCAGCGCCGGCATGGTGAGGCGCTCCTCGACCGAATCCTCCATGATGGCGACGGCCGACAGCACGAGCTGGTCGCGGATACCGGTCCTGAGGCGCAGCGGCATCATCCGCCTGTCGATGCTCGAGCGCAGCGGGCTGTGCACGTACCATTCGGCGACCCCGGCCGAGAGCTCCGCGCCAAAATCCCGCGTGATCAGCTCCAGCATCATGTCGAGGCAGCCGACGCCGCCGGCCGAGGTGAAGCGCCGGCGGTCGATGACGAACAGATCGCGCCGCATGTCCAGCTCGGGAAAGGCCTCCCGGAAGGCCGGCTGGCTGGTCCAGTGCAGCGTGCAGGAATGGCCGTCGAGCAGGCCGGCGCGGGCGAGGAAGAAGGCGGCGTCCGCCACCGCGCCGATATGGGCGCCGGCGCGCAGGCTTTTCCGGATCCAGGCGACCGCGTCTTCGGCCACGAGGTTGTCGGCATTGCCGCCCGAGCACACCACGATGCGGTCGGCCGACGGCGCGCTGCGCACGCCGTAGTCGGGATCGATGCCGACGCCGTTGGAAGCGACGACCTTGGCGTCGTCCGGGCCGACGGTGATCCAGGAATAGCACTGTTTTCCCGAGAGGATGTTGGCGGCACGCAGCGGTTCGATCACCGAGGAGAAGGCCATCAGCGGAAAACCGGGGAAGACCAGCACCGCATAGCGGACCGCCGCGGCGGCGGGCTTCGGCGGCGCGTTCTCCGCCGGGCGTGCCGTCCGGCTCTTCTCCATCTTCTCGGACATGTTCCGGGTCATCGCGGGAAGGCGTAGGGTGCCGGAGGGGCGAACGTCAACCGGAGGACCGGCATGGCGCGCGCTGCATTCACGCAATGCACGGGATTTTGCCGGAACCTGGGGCAGCCGGGGACGTTTACGGCCGATTGTGTCGGGCTCCCGGCGGGACGCCACCAGATTCCTCCAGAACGGATGTCGGTTGTTCACGATGCGGGTTTTGCCAGCTCAAGCCGAAATGGCCGAAAGCCGGGTTGCCGATGGGGCCGGCCGCGGCGCGGCGACAGAAGCCTGATGGCCAGTTCGACCATCCGGGACGAGTGGGTCGGTCCAGGCTTCGCCCATGTGTGCGTCGACATGCAGCGGCTGTTCGCCGCCGGCACCGAATGGGCGCTTCCGTGGATGCCGCGCGTGCTGCCCAACGTCGTCAGGCTATGCGAGCGCGACCCGGCGCGGACCGTCTTCACGCGCTTCATCCCGGCGCGGAAGCCGGGCGAGGGGCAGGGGGCGTGGCGCCGCTACTACCGGCGCTGGGCGTCGATGACGCTCGACCGCATCGGCGCGGACATGGTCGAGCTGGTGCCGGAGCTGGCGCGGTTCGTGCCGCCGGCCGAGATGGTGGACAAGCCGGTGTATTCGCCCTGGCTCGGCTCCGACCTCGATGCGCGCCTGCGGGCGCGGCGCTGCGACACGCTGCTGATCACCGGCGGCGAGACGGACATGTGCGTGCTGTCCACGGTGCTCGGCGCCGCCGACCTAGGCTACCGCACGATCCTCGTCAGCGACGCGCTGTGCAGCGCCTCCGACGAAGCCCACGACGCCATGCTAGACCTGTTCGCGACGCGCTACGGCCAGCATGTCGAGACCGCGACCGTTGACGAGGTGCTGGAACGCCTGCGCGGCTAGATGCCGGACGGCGTCAGGCATCGCCATCGTCGCGGGCGACGACGCTGTCCAGCGGCGCGCGCAGCCACCAGGTGATGCCGCTGTCGCCGTACAGGACCTCGCTCGAGCCGTTGAGTGCCTGCGGGGTGATCCTTTGCAGCACCACCGAGCCGAAACCGGTCCTCTCGGCCGGCGTGGCGGGCGGGCCGCCTTCCTCGCGCCAGGCAAGCTCCAGATAGTCGGTGCCGTCGTCGCCCGGCACGATCTGCCAGTCCACGACGATGCGGCCGCCCTTCACCGAAAGCGCCCCGTGCTTGGTGGCGTTGGTGGCGAGTTCGTGGAAGGCGATGCCGAGATACTGGACCGCATTGGGATGCAGCAGCAGCGGCGGGCCCGACAGCGTGATCCGCTCGCTGTCGGCGAAGGGCTTCACCTGCGCCCGCAGCAGCTCGCAGACGGTGGCGCCGCTCCAGTCGGCGCTGACGAGAAGATCGTGCGAGTCCGCCAGCGCCATGATCCGCTCGCGCACCTGAAGCTCGAAGCCGGCCGGGTCGCTGCTGCGCTTGCCGCTTTCGCGGATCATCGCCAGGATCACCGAATACTGGTTCTTCACCCGGTGGTTGACCTCGCGCATCAGCACGCGGATGCGCCGCTCGCTTTCCTTGTGGCTGGTGATGTCGCGGGCGATCTTGGAAGCGCCGACGATCCTGCCCCGTGCGTTGCGGACGGGGGAGATCGTCAGCGAGACCGGGATGAGGGTCCCGTCCTTGCGGCGGCGCATCGTCTCGAAGGTGTCCACCCTTTCGCCGCGCCTGATCCGTTCGATGATCGTCGTCTCCTCGTCCTGCCGGCCTTCAGGAATGAGCATGAGGACGGATTGCCCGACCGCCTCATCGGCGGTGTAGCCGAAAAGCCGCTCGGCGGCGGGATTCCAGCTGGTGATGATGCCGTTGAGGTCCTTGCTGACGATGGCGTCGAGCGAGGATTCCACGATCGCCGCCATATGCATGCCGATATCGGCCGCCTGCTGCTGCTCGCTCACGTCGAGCAAGGTGTTGACGGCGCCGACCAGCGATCCCGCCGCATCGTGCAAGGGCGTTGGGAAGGCGACGAACGGGACGAGCGTGCCGTCCGGCCGCTCGGCGACGGCGCGGCCCCATCGGATCTCGCGTTCTTCGCGCAGCGCCGTGGCCATCGGGCACTGGTCGTGCGCCATCGGCTCGCCGTCGAGGTGGCGCAGCCGCCAGGAACCGCACCACTGGCTCACGCCGATCTCCGGCCGCCATCCCCACAATTCCGCCGACGCCTCGTTGAAGAAGGTAAGCGTGCCGCTCGTATCCGTCGTGTAGACGGCCACGGGCATGGCCTGCAGGATCTGCTGAAGCGAATGCTCGGCCTGCTTGCGGCCGGTGATGTCGTGAAAGCAGCTCACGCCGCCGATCACCTGCCCGGCGCCGTCGAGAAGAGGGTTCAGGTTGGCCTCGACGACGATGCGGCTTCCGTCCGGCCGCTCGAGGCAGAGTTCGCGGGCCCTCAAGGCCTTGCCGGTGGCGAGGAGCTCGGCCATCGGCGAGTCGGCGGGCCCGAGCGGCCTTCCGTCCAGCCCGTAGGTCCTGTAGGCGCCGCAATAGGCGTGATGTTCGGCGAGGTCGGGCGAACGACCCCACAGTTCCGCCGCCAGTTCATTGTAGCGGACGACGCGGCCGGTCGCGTCGCAGGTGTAAATCCCGACGGGAAGCGCCGCCATGAAGGGGTGCCAGCTCAACTGCTCGGTTTCCGGGGGTACTGCTGTCAAAAGGCCTGCCGCTTCGACGGATGCGACTGTCATTCCCGAACCCCCGGCTAAAGATCAACCTTTCGCAACGAAGATCGGTTCGATTGGTTCCATGTCGTCGTGGCCGGCCTGGTGGATACGCATCGCGGCACGACTGCCGGCCATGGAACCATCCGCCGCCCGACGGGTTGCACTGCAAAACGAGGCCGTGGAAGCGGAGGCTCGAGCCTGCGGCTTCATGCGCGCCTCGCGTCGATGTTTGAGGGACAGTCTTGAAACGAATGAAGATCGCCCATGTCGCGCCGCTTTTCGAGGCCGTGCCGCCGCGCCTTTATGGCGGCACCGAGCGGATCGTCTCCTATCTCTGCGACGGCCTTGCCAATCGCGGGCATGAGGTGACGCTGTTCGCCAGCGGCGATTCGGCGACGCGCGCCAGGCTGGCCCCCTGCCGGGAGACGGCACTGCGGCTCGACCCGCGCCCGATGACCTCGGCGATCGCGGCGCATCTGTCCATGCTGCACGAGGTGCGCCGGCGGGCCGACGAGTTCGACCTCATCCACTTCCATCTCAGCCATTTCCAGCATTTCCCGTTCTTCGAGCATTGTCCGGAAAAGACGGTGACGACGCCGCATGGCCGGCTCGACTACAGCGACCTGCCTGGCGCGCTGGCGCGCTGGCAGGACTTTCCGTTCATCTCGATCTCCCTGAGGCAGCGCCGGCCGCTGCCGGCGGCGAACTGGGTCGGCAATGTCTATCACGGCCTGCCGCTCGCGCATTTTCCCATGCCCCCGCCGAGGAGCAGCTCGACGGAGCCGTATCTCGCCTTTCTCGGCCGGCTCTCCCGCGACAAGCGTCCCGACCGGGCGATCGAGATCGCGCGGCGCAGCGGCCTGCCGCTGAGGATCGCGGCCAAGGTCGGCGCGGACGACCGGGCGTATTTCCACGACGAGATCGAGCCGCTGATCGACGGCGAAAAGGTGGTCTATGTCGGCGAGGTCGGCGAGACGGAGAAGGCCGATTTCCTGCAAGGGGCCGCGGCCCTGCTCTTCCCGATCGACTGGCCGGAGCCTTTCGGGCTGGTGGTGATCGAGGCGATGGCGTTCGGCACGCCGGTGATCGCCTGGAACGAAGGCGCCATGCCGGAGATCGTCGACGACGGGGTGAGCGGCTTCATCGTCGATTCGGTGGATGCCGCGGTGGCCCACGTCGGCGAACTCGGCAGGCTCGACCGCAACGAGGTTCGCGCCGTGTTCGAGCGGCGCTTCTCCGCCGAGCGCATGATCGACGACTACGAGACCGTCTATGCGTCGCTGCTCGCGGATTCCGCCGCCGCGCCGCAAGCACGTCCCCGGCCGTTTGGCCAAAACATTGCCGCATCGCGGGTGAATGGTAGCAGGCATGCCCCACCAGAATGAACGCCAGCTCGATCCCGCAATCGCCCTTTCGGCTCTCGATGAAGCAACGCCCCGCGACCCGCACCGGCAGTTCGCGCTGAAGCACGAGGACTGCTTCATGGTCACCGACGCGCATGGCGACGTGCGCGGCGTCGGCGACGGGTTCTTCCGCAACGACACGCGCGTGCTGTCGCTGCTCAGGCTCACTGTCGACGGGCAGGTGCCGTCGCTGCTCGGCGCGTCGCTGTCGCAGGACAACATCCTGTTCACGGCGAACCTGACGAACAGGACATCGAGAGGGCCCGGAGACGAGGAGACGCCGCAGGGCGTCGTCCATATCCAGCGGACGCGGCTGCTCTGGCAGGACCGCATGTACGAGCGGATCGCGCTCTCCAATTACTGGGGCCGCACCGTCCGGCTGCGGCTGCGCATCGAGTTCGGCGCCGATTTCCGCGACATGTTCGAGGTGCGCGGCACGCACCGCAGCAAGCGCGGGCGCTTCCTCGACGCCGACATCGCCGAAGGCACCGTCACCTACGCCTATGAGGGCCTCGACGGCGTGCTGCGCAAATCCGTCATCAGCTTTTCGGCGCGGCCGGAGACGCTCTCGGCCGGCGCCATAGAATTCGCCATCGAAATCGCTCCGCGCGGCCGCGAGAAGCTGTTCATCGAGGTCGGCGGCGAGCCGACGTCGCCGGGCCGGGAGAGTTTTCGGGCGGCGGCGGCACGCGCCCGCTACGCCATGCGCTCGAAGCGCCGCCACGGCGCCACGGTGTTCAGCTCCGGCCGCGTGTTCAACGACTGGCTGACCCGCGCCCGCGCCGACATCGCGCTTTTGACGACGGAACTCGAGACCGGACCCTATCCCTATGCCGGCATACCCTGGTTCTCCACGGCGTTCGGACGCGACGGCGTGATTTCGGCCATGCAGATGCTGTGGCTCAATCCGGCCCTTGCGCTCGGCGTGCTGTCCTTCCTGGCCCAGCACCAGTCGACGGAGACCTCGGCCTTCAGCGATTCCGAGCCCGGCAAGATCATGCACGAGACCCGCAAGGGCGAGATGGCGGTGCTGCGCGAGCTGCCCTTCGGCCGCTACTATGGCGGGGTCGATACGACGCCGCTCTATCTCTACCTGGCGGCGGCCTATATCGAGCGCACCGCCGACGCGGAATATCTCGAGCGCAACTGGGAGTCGCTGTGCGCCGCGGCGTCGTGGATGGAGCAGGTCGGCCGGCGTGACCCGCACGGCTTCGTCACCTACAAACGCGGCGCCGATTCCGGCCTTTCCAACCAGGGCTGGAAGGACAGCTGGGACTCCGTGTTCCACGCCGACGGACGCATCCCGCCCGGCCCGATCGCGCTGGTCGAGGCGCAGGGCTACGTGTTCGGCGCCTATCAGGGGCTCGCGGCGCTCGCAAAGCGGCGCGGCGAAGCCGAACTCGCCAAGCGCTGGCGCAAGCTGGCCGAGCGCATGCGCGCGGCGGTGGAGGATCATTTCTGGATGGAGGAGCTCGGCACCTATGCGCTCGCCATCGACGGCAATGGCGAGAAATGCGCGGTCCGAACGTCCAATGCCGGCCATCTGCTCTATGTCGGCCTGCCGTCGGCGGAGCGGGCGGCGCGCGTGGCGGAACAACTGCTCGGCGCCCGCTTCAACAGCGGCTGGGGCGTGCGCACCCTTGCCGACGACGAGGTCCCGTTCAACCCGATGTCCTATCACAACGGCTCGATCTGGCCGCACGACACCGCCATCTGTGCCGCCGGGCTGGCCAACTACAAGGAACGCGACAGCGTCGTGAAGTTGATGAGCGGCATGTTCGAGGCGGCCGTGCATTTCCAGATGCGGCTGCCGGAGCTGTTCTGCGGCTTCACCCGCTCGCCCGGCGAGGCGCCGGTCGCCTATCCCGTCGCCTGCCTGCCGCAGGCCTGGTCGGCGGGGTCGATGTTCATGCTCATGCAGGCCTGCCTCGGCATCCGGGTCGACGGATGGCGGGGCGAGATCAACATCGACCGGCCGCGGCTGCCGATCGGCATCGACAATCTGACCGTCCGCCGGCTCGCCGTCGGCAAGGCGCAGGTCGACCTTCATTTCCAGCGGGTCGGCGACCGCGTCGTCTGCTATCTCGACGAACGGCACGAGGGGCTGGCGCCGCTGATCGTCCGCTCCTGAGCATTTTTCACGGAACTATTTCGCACTGCAACAGTTTCGGCCTTGTCGACCGGTCTGCCGGCAAAGCTGGAATGAGTGAATGATCCCCGAAAGCGAGGTTGCAGCGGTCGCGTCCTGGAGCGCGATCGGAATAAGTCTTTTCTTGTCGATCATGGCTGTTGGGTTCTCGCTTTTCGTCCTGAGGCGGCGCGCCAACGAGCAGGGGAAGGTGCAATCCCCGCCGATCGCAGTACCCATGGTGGCCACGCCGCCTGCGGCCGACCACAATGGCCAATCTCCCGACGACGGTCTCATCCAATGGTCACCGGACATGCTGCGGCAGGTTCTCGAACGTGAGCTGCCGGACGAGGAACTGAT
This sequence comes from Kumtagia sp., assembly GCF_059502445.1. Classification (NCBI taxonomy): domain Bacteria; kingdom Pseudomonadati; phylum Pseudomonadota; class Alphaproteobacteria; order Hyphomicrobiales; family Phyllobacteriaceae; genus Kumtagia; species Kumtagia sp. The sequence goes on along the minus strand of NZ_JCACER010000072.1, from coordinate 10,603 downwards.
CGTCGTCTCTAACCGCGAGCCCTATGTGCACGAACGGGTCGACGGCCGCATTAAGCTGCACGTTCCCGCCAGCGGCCTGGTCTCGGCGCTGGAGCCGATCACCCGCACATGCGCCGGCACCTGGATCGCCCATGGCAGCGGCACGGCCGACAGGGACGTCGTAGATCGCAACGATCGTATCGCCGTCCCGCCCGACGACCCGGCCTATACGCTGCGGCGCGTCTGGCTGAGCGAGGAGGAATACAAGGGTTATTATTTCGGCTTCGCCAATGAAGGCCTGTGGCCGCTCTGCCATATCGCCTTCACGCGGCCGATGTTCCGCGCCGCCGATTGGGAATGCTACCAGGCGGTCAACCGCAAGTTCGCCGAGGTGGTGGTCGAGGAGGCCAAGAGCGATCGTCCGATCGTGCTGATCCAGGACTATCACTTCGCCCTGCTGCCGCGGCTGATCCGCGAGAAGCTGCCGGACGCGACCATCATCACCTTCTGGCACATCCCCTGGCCGAACGCCGAGGTGTTCAGCGTCTGCCCATGGCGCGAGCAGATCCTGGACGGCCTGCTCGGCAGCTCGATCGTCGGTTTCCATATCCAGTTGCACTGCAACAATTTCATCGAAAGCGTCGACCGGTTCCTGGAGTCGCGCATCGACCGTGAGGCGGCGGCGATCTCCTATCGCGGCTCGCTGACGGCGGTGCATTCCTATCCGATCTCGATCGAATGGCCCGAGGACGAGGAGGGCCGGGCGGGAGCGGCCGAGACACGGCAAGCCGTATTCCAACGGCTCGGGCTGCCTGCCGACGTGAAGCTCGCCGTCGGGGTGGAACGGCTCGACTACACCAAGGGCATCCTCGACCGCTTCCATGCGCTGGACGAGTTCTTCCAGCAGCATTCGGACTGGATCGGCCGGCTGGTCTTCCTGCAGGTGGCAGCCCCCAGCCGCGGCACGCTGCCCGCCTACCAGCAGCTCTACCGCGAGTGCGTCGAGCTGGTCGACGAGATCAACGAGCGCTATGGCCGCGGCGACTACCGGCCGATCGTGCTGCTCGACCGCCACCACGACCAGGACGACCTTGCCATGCTCTACCGCGCGGCGGATTTCTGCGTGGTCAGCAGCCTGCACGACGGCATGAACCTCGTCGCCAAGGAGTTCGTCGCGGCACGCGACGACGAGCTGGGTGTGCTCGTCCTCAGCGCCTTCACCGGCGCCTCGCGCGAGCTGCTGGAGGCCCTCGTGGTCAATCCCTACGATCCCAGCGCCATGGGCGAGGCGTTCTACCAGGCACTGACCATGTCGGAGGAGGAGCAGCGGGGCCGGATGCAGCGGATGCGCGAGAATGTCCGCGTAAACAACGTCTACCGCTGGGCCGGCAATATGCTGCTCGACGCGGCCCGCCTGCGCAAGCGTGCCGCCCTCGACGAGACGATGGCGAACCAGAACCTTTTCAGAAGCGCGCAGCAACCGATTGGAGCGACGACGGCATGATCCATGGCAACCAGCGGTCCGAAGGTCTTCCGCCCGGAGCCGGCATCGCCCTCTTTCTCGACATCGACGGCACTCTGCTGGAGCACCAGCCGCATCCCGAAGCGGTCAAGGTCGATGACGATCTGCGCGCGCTGCTTTCGCAGGCGGCCTCGGCGCTCGACGGCGCGCTCGCCTTCGTCACCGGCCGCACCGTCGCCATGGTCGACCGGGTGTTTTCGCCGCTCTCCCTGCCGGCGGCCGGGCTCTACGGGCTGGAGCATCGGCTGACACCCGACGGCCCGATCGAGGCGGCCGACGAGCCGGCGGATATGGCGGCGGTCGCGGACGCGCTCGAGAAGGAGTTCCATACCGCCGAAGGCGTCTATTTCGAGCGCAAGGGTCCCGTGCTGGCGATCCACACGCGGGCGGCGCCGGCGGTCTTCCCGGCGGTCCGCGCCGCCGCCCAGGCGGCGCTCGGCAGCCTGTCCGAGGGTTACCGCATCGTCGCCGGCAATGCCGGCCTGGAATTCCTGCCGATCGAGGCGCTGAAGAGCGCCGCCATCGCCCGCTTCATGGACGTCGAGCCGTTCGCCGGACGGGTTCCGGTCTTCATCGGCGACGACGTCGCCGATGAAAGCGGCTTCGAATACGTCAACGACGAGGGCGGCATCTCGATCCGTGTGCGCCCCGCGGGACCGACCGCCGCCAGCGTCACGCTGCCGGACGTTGCCGCGGTTCACCGCTGGATCGAACGGGAGGTTCTCGCCGGCAGCCCGGCCGAGAAAGCATGGGGCTGACCGTCGTCTCTTCAGGGCACGGGGAACGGCTTCGGCGCGGCGGAGTTGACGAAGAGAGTTGAGACAACCGGGAGAAATCCGATGACCGTCGCATCCCCGTCGCCCAGGCCGCAAGACATCTCCATCGAGCCGTTTGCAGGCACCGTGACCGCACGATTCTCCGACGCGATCATCGCTTCGAGCGAACGGGCGAGGGTGCTGTACGAGCCGGGTCACGATCCGGTCTTCTACATTCCCTTCGACGACATCTATTTCGATCTGTTCGCCAGGAGCAACACGGTGTCGCGCTGTCCGATCAAGGGCATGGCCAGCTATTGGAACGTCAGCGCCGTCGGCGACGGCGCCAAGGATGCCATGTGGGCCTACGAGACGCCGAATCCGGTAGCCGTCGGCATCGCGCACCATGGCGCCTTCGACGAGCGCGTCGTCCGCATCGAAGCCACGCCGATACCCGACGCGCTGCACGATCCGACGACGCCATAAAACGTCCCGGAATGACCCGAAAATCGGGAAGAATGCGAGGATTTCAGCCTTCCGCCTTGAAGGTTTTGGCGATTTCCATCAGCTTCTTGCGATCCGTTCCATGCCGGCGCACGAGTTCGTGCGCCTGTTTCGGCGACAGATCGGTATTTTCGGCGAGATGACGGATCTCGGCCTGCTCCCTCTCGGTCGCGTCCAGCCCTTCGGCAACGGATTGTCGGTCAGCCATGGTGCCCTCCCGAGCAAGGAACGAGCCGGCCGAGACAGATCGGCCGGCTCACCAGATGATGTGTGCGTCAGTTCAGGATGTGGACGATCTTGCGGCTCTGCGGTTCGACCAGAACCGTCCGCCCGTCGACCACGACATAACGATACTGCACGTCCGGCACGTCGAGCGTCTGCAGCTCCACGGTCTCGGGGACGGTGGAGCCGATGTTCAGCTCCACGCCCGGCAGGTTGACCGAAGCGAGCGGCTGCTTCTTGACGTATTCGCGGATCACCGTCTCCTGTTCGGGCGCGATCACAACGTCCTGGGCGACAGCCGCTCCGATACCCCCGAGCAGGACAAGACCGGCCAGGGCGCTGGAAAGATGCATTCTCATAATGGGCCTCCTTTTGAAGTTGGCGAAAGCGCCGCCGCGATGCCTGGACGAAGCCCTCAACCCGGGCCAAAGCCGCGGCGCATGGTCGCTAACTGCCGAGGCAGGCCGTTGTTCCACCTCGACCGCCGCTGGCCCGAAGCCAGCCGGCCTGGTGGAGGCGCTTTATTTCGCAGTTTGCCGGGAGCCGGCACCGGCCTGACGCGTTGAGAGGAACCGGCCCGAACGCGGCCGGCCTCACGGACGCTGCGAGGACCGCCAATGTATTTCATCGCGCTCGCCACCGACTATGACGGGACGCTCGCACATGACGGAATTGTCGGCCGTTCCACCTTCGAAGCCATCCAGCGCCTCAAGGAAACGGGCCGCAAGCTCATCCTGGTGACCGGGCGCGAGTTGCCGGACCTCAAGCGGGTCTTTCCTGAACTCGACATCTTCGACACCGTCGTCGCCGAGAACGGCGCGGTCCTCTACCAGCCCGACAGCGGCGAGGAAAAGACCATCGCGCCGGAACCGCCGGCGGCCTTCGTCGAGGCGCTCGCGGCAAGGGGCGTGCAGCCGCTTTCGGTCGGCAACTCCATCGTCGCCACCTGGGAGCCGCACCAGGCGACCGTGCTGGAGGTGATCAAGGCCCAGGGCCTGGAACTGGACATCGTCTTCAACAAGGGCGCGGTGATGATCCTGCCCAGCGGCGTCAACAAGGCGACGGGGCTCGCGGCCGCGCTCGCGGAACTCGGGCTGTCCGCGCACAATGTCGCCGGCGTCGGCGATGCCGAGAACGACCATGCCTTCCTGCGCGCCTGCGGATGCAGCGTGGCCGTCGCCAACGCCCTGCCGGCGGTCAAGGACACCGCCGACCTCGTCACCGCCGGCAGCCGCGGCGAGGGCGTGGAGGAACTGGTCGCCGCCTTGATGGAACTGGACGCCGATCTCGGGCGCGCGCCGCGCAACGGGCTTCGCATCGGCGTCGACCAGGAGGGTGGCGATATCCAGTTGCGGCCGACGGATTGCGTCCTCATCGCCGGCAGCTCCGGCATCGGCAAATCGACACTGGCGACCGCCATCACCGAACGATGCGTGGAGGGAAAATTCCAGTTCTGCGTCGTCGACCCCGAGGGCGATTACGACGGCCTGGACGGGTCGGTGAAGGTCGGCGAGCCGACCGCCGTGCCGACGACGAAGCAGGTCTTCGACCTGCTCGCCAAGCCCGACACCAGCATCGTCGTCAGCGCCCTGGCCGTGGAGGTGGACAAGCGGCCTGGCTTCTTCGCCGAGTTCCTGCCGAAGCTCGCCGCGTTCCGCGCCCGCACGGCACGGCCCCACTGGCTGTTCGTCGACGAGGCCCACCACATGCTGCCGAAGCCGCGCGACGGTGCCTCGCTGGCGCTTCCCGGCGAACTGCCGGGCACCATCCTGATCACCGTCCATCCGGAAGCAGTGGCGGCGGGCGTCCTGAAGATGGTGACCGCCGTGCTGGCACTCGGGCCCGAGGCGCCGGAGGTCATCCGCACCTTCTGCGGCGTCACCGGGGTGGAGCCGCCGGACGGACTTGCGTCGCCCGATGCGGAGCACGTGCTGTTCTGGCGGCCGGCCGAAGGGCGGCTGCGCCTGGTGAAGCCGGAGATGCCGCGGCAGTCGCGCAAGCGCCATACGAAGAAATACGCCAAAGGCGAGATCGATGAAGCCGGCAGCTTCTATTTCCGCGGGCCCGACAACGCGATGAAACTGCGGGCGCAGAACCTGATGATGTTCATCCAGATCGCGGAAGGGATCGACGACCGCACCTGGGAGCACCACCGGCGGCAAGGCGATTATTCGGACTGGTTCCGCACCCAGATCCGCGACGAGGAGCTCGCGGACGAAACCGCCGCGGTGGAGGTGGACGAGGCGCTTTCGCCGGAGGAGAGCCGGCAGCGGATCGCCGAAGCGATCAAGCGCCGCTATACCGGGCCGGCCGACGCACCGGACGCGGGCTGAGCTACTCGGTACCGTCCGAGCGAAGAACCGGGATCACGGCAGGTCGCGGGCGAGCGATCCGAGACCCGGATGCTCGATCAGCTTCTCGGCCACGGACGGCTTCACCCAGGCACGCTTGCGCTGCCGCTTCTCGGACCAATCCGACAGTTCGCGGCGTACGCGCATCGGGAACATGGTGACGCGGATCGGCGCCACGACGGAACCGAGGCGCTTGCAATATTCATAGCGTCCGATCGCCGAGCCGGCCGGCGTGCCGACCACGCCGGCTTCCTCAAGCGCTTCCCGCGCGGCCGCCTCGGGAGCGCTCTTGCCCTTCATCTTCCAGCCCTTGGGGAACAGAAACCGGCGCTTGCCGCGCGAGGTGATCACCATCACCTCGATCTCGCCCTTGCCGGTGACCCGGTACGGCACCGCGCCCACCTGGCGCAGCGATTTCCCCTTTTTCGCGCGTGCCTTGGCCTTCCGCTTGTTCATGACACTCCCCGGGCTGCACTACCCGACCGAACCTGGAGTTCGGGGCTTCGGTTCCTGCCAGTTTCGTCGAACGGTCTTGTACGAGCTGCGGTGCGCCGTTTCAGGGCACGAACCGGGCACTTACGAACGCCGATCCATCCAACCCGAAACGCCATTGCTTCTCGACGGCGCGCGTGATGCCGACGCGGCTTCCCGACGCGACGGGCATCGGTGCCGCCGGCATCCGGAGCTGGAACGGCGGCTGGTCGAGCGGCAGTCCGTCCAACCGCCCGTCAACCGCCAGCGCCTGGCAGAGCCGTCCCGGTCCGGAGCAGAGCAGGTTTGCACGATCCATGCCCCGGCGGGACTGCATCTCGGCCAGGCCCCAGCGCGGCTCCAGCGCGCGGATCAGGACGGCGCTGCCGGGAATGCAGACGACGTTCAGGCACCAGTGCAGCCCGTAGGAACGGTAGACATAGGCGCATCCGGGCGGGCCGAACATACTGCGGTTGCGCTGGGTCTCGCCGCGGTAGCTGTGGGAGGCGGGGTCGTCCGGCTCATAGGCCTCGGTCTCGACGATGATGCCGCCCACGCCTTCGACCAGAAGCTCGGCGCCGATGAGATCCTTCGCAACCGCCAGCGCCGGGCGTCTGCAGAAGCTCGCAAGGCTCATCTCGCATCCCTCAGGAACATGGATGCCGCTCAACGGAGACTGCGCGGCCCGGTTGCACCGGCGACCAGAGATTTTTCACCGAGGCCGGAGCCGGCATCCGCGGCCGCGTCCTCTCCGACGATCGCCCGGTGGAATCGCGCGGCGTCGGCCGCGGCGCGCGCGATCGTCAGCACGTCCGGCTGCCGCAGCCGTCTCGAGATGGCCGCAAGCACGTTGAGATGGGCGGTGCGGTCCCGCGCCGGGGTGAGCAGCAGCACGACGATATCCACCGGCACCTCGTCGATCGACTCGAAAGCGATGGGCCGGGCGAGCCTCGCCGCCAAACCGAAAGGCATGGTTATCTCGCCAAGGGGCGCGTGAGGGATCGCCACGCCGTAGCCTATCCCGGTCGATCCGAGCTTCTCGCGGTTGCTCACCGCGGCCAGGATTTTCCGGCCGTCGGTGCCGAGCGCCTTTGCCGCCTGCTCGGAAAGCAGTTGCAGCAGCCTGCTCTTCGACGCGGCGGCAAGATCGACGACAGCGTTCTCCGCCCTGAGGACATCGGAGATTTTCATGACAGCTCTCTCTTGATGCATATCGGGCATGCAGCGGCCCGCCTGTGCCCGAGGACGCTATTCGGCTTCACGCAGCCGGTAACCGACGCCAGTCTCGGTGAGGATGTAGTGCGGCTGGTCCGGCACCGCCTCGATCTTCTGCCGCAGCTGGCGGACATAGACGCGCAGATACTGGACATCGGTGGAGCCGCCCCAGATCTGCTCGAGCAGGTGGCGATGCGTCAGCACCTTGCCGGCGTGCTGAACGAGGATGCGCAGGATGTCGTATTCCTTCGGCGACAGCTTCACCTCCCGGTCGCCGACCTTGACGATCCTCCTGACGAGGTCGACCGACAGGTCGCCGGTGTGGAAGACCGGCCGCTCGCCCTGCTGCTGCAGGCGATGGCGCAGCGCCACGCGGATACGCGCGACCAGCTCCTTCATGCCGAACGGTTTTGTCACATAGTCGTCGGCGCCGAGTTCCAGCGCCTTGACGATGCCGGCCTCGTCGGTGCGGCTGGACAGGACGACGATCGGCAGCTCCAGCTTCTCGGCGCGCCACTTGGCCAGCAGGTCGTGGCCGGGAATGTCCGGCAGGCCGAGATCGAGCAGCACGAGATCGGGCCGCTCGTCGCGCATCCGATCGGCGGCCTCGCGGCCGTTGCCGGCCTCGGCGATGGCGTAGCCCTCGGCGCCCAGGCCGACACGGAGCAGCTTGCGGATCGGCGGCTCGTCGTCCACCACGAGTATCTTCACGTCCGAGGTCGTCATGGTCAGGGCTTCCAGCCTGGTGTTTCGCCGGGGATCGGCATGCGGATGGTGAAGACCGCGCCGGATCGGTCGGTCCTGTTGCCGGCCGCGATCGTGCCGCCCATCGCTTCGATAAAGCCCCGGCAGATCGACAGCCCGAGCCCGGTTCCGGCCCGCACCTGGTCGCCCTTGCGGACCCGGTAGAAGGTGTCGAACACCCGCTCCAGGTCGGCCGGCGGAATGCCGGGTCCTTCGTCGACCACCTGCAGGAGGACCGCGGTCTCCTCGGCCCAGCCGCGGAGGCGGACGACGGAGCCGGAAGGCGCGTATTTGGCCGCGTTGTCAAGCAGATTGAAGAACACCTGCTCGAACAGCACCGGGTCGAGCCTGAGCATCGGAAGGTCGGCGGGAATGTCGACTTCGGTCCGGTGATGCGCGAGGATCTTGGCGGCCCGCCGCAGCGCCGTGCCGATGACGTCGCCAACGAAATGCAGCGAGCTGTTCGGTTCCATAGCGCCGGATTCGATCCTGGTCATATCGAGCAGGTTGCCGATGAAGCGGTTCAGCCGTTCGGATTCGTCGACCATGGTGGCGAGCAGATCGGCGCGGTCCGCCTCCGGCATCGATCCCGAATACTCCCGCAGCGTGCCGGCTGCCCCCATGATGGCGGCGAGCGGCGTCTTCAGGTCGTGCGAGATCGAGGTCAGCAGGGCGGAGCGCAGCCGGTCGGCCTCGGCCGCCAGCTTTGCCCGGTCGACGTCGGCGACGAGCTGGATGCGCTCGATCGCCAGGGCCGCCTGGTCGGCGAGCGCGTCGAACAGCCGCTGCTGCTCGGGCGTGAGCAGCGGTCCCTGCCGGTCGTCGTCGAGGCCGACGACGCCGATCGCGGTGCGGCCGGTGCGCAGGGGCAGATAGAGCCGCCTGGCGCCCGGCAGGGTGTCGGCGCCGCGGCCGGCGGCGCGGTCGTGCTCCCAGGCCCAGCGGGCGGCGGCGATGTCGGCATCGGCCAGGGTGTCGTCCGGCGGGTAGCCGGCCTTGACCGCGATGCCGTCATTGTCCGGCATCAGCACGACTACCCGCACCTTCAGCATCGAAGCGATCTGGAAGACGGTCGCCCAGAGCACGTCGTCGAGCGTGCCGGTGCCGGCAAGCTTGCGGCTGAACAGATAGAGGTCCTCGGTGGCGCGCGCCCGCTGCCGGGCCGCCGCCGCCTGGCGCTGCACGCGGGCGGTGAGGTTGCTGGCGACCAGTGCGACGACAAGGAAGAAGACGAGCGCGATCACGCTCTCGGGGTCACGTATGTCGAGCGTGTAGAGCGGCTGCAGGAAGAAGAAATTGAAGACGGTGGCGCTGACCAGCGAGGTGTAGAGCGCGGGCCAGAGCCCCACTGTCACCGCCGAGGTGAGCACGGCCATGAGAAAGACCAGCGCGATGTTGCGCACGTCCAGGAACTGGTCGAGCAGGAAACCGACCGCCAGCGCGCCGAGCACGAACACCGTGCTCATCGCATAGGGCCAGACGTCGAAGCGCGTCGGCTGCGGCGCGGTCTTCAAGCCGCGCTGGGCCAGGCCGGCATCCTGCTCGGCGCCGGTCGTGACATGCACGCTGATGTCGCCGGCCCGGCGGATCACATCGTGGGTGACCGAGCCTTCGAAGATCTCGCGCCAGCGCGGCTTGTCCGGCCGGCCGATGACGACATGGCTGAAATTGTGCGCGGTGGCGTGGTCGACGATCTCGGCGGCGACGTCCTGGCCGGGGATGGTGACGGCCTCGCCGCCGAGCTGCTCGGCCAGCCTGAGCGTCGCGGCGAGGCGGTCCTTGTCGGCGTCCGGCAGGCCGGCGGATCGCGACGTCTCGACATGCAGCGCCGCCCAGGGCGCGCGCAGGCGGTCGGCCTGGCGGCGAGCGTAGCGCACCAGCGAGGCGCCGCGCGGCCGCTCGTCGACGGCGACCAGCACCCGGTCGCCGGCGGCCCAGGGCCCGGGGATGGCATGGGCCTGCATGTGGCTCAAAAGCTGCTCGTCGACGCGCTGGGCGGTGCGCCGCAGCGCCAGCTCGCGCAGCGCGGTCAGGTTGCCGGGCGAAAAATAGTTCTCGACGGCGCGCCGGGCCGTGTCGGGAACATAGACCTTGCCTTCATGCAACCGCTTGATCAGGTCGTCGGGGGTGAGGTCGATGATCTCGACGTCGTCGGCACGGTCGATCACCGAATCGGGAACGGTCTCGCGCACCCTGACCCGGGTGATCTGCGCGACGACGTCGTTCAGGCTTTCGACGTGCTGGATGTTCAGCGTGGTGTAGACGTCGATGCCCTGGCCGAGGAGTTCGAGCACGTCGAGATAGCGCTTGGGGTGGCGGCTGCCGGTGGCGTTGGTGTGGGCGAGCTCGTCGACCAGCACCAAGGCGGGGCGGCGCGCGACGATGGCGTCGAGGTCCATCTCGTCGAGCCAGCGGCCCTTGTATTCGACCGGCCTGCGCGGGACGACCTCGAAGCCCTCCACCAGCGCCTGCGTCTCCTTGCGGCCATGCGTCTCGACCACGCCGATCACCACGTCGACGCCTTCCGCCCGGCGGGCGCGGCCCGACATCAGCATCTCGTAGGTCTTGCCGACGCCGGGGGCGGCGCCGAGGAAGATCTTCAGACGGCCCCGGGTCTCGCGCTCGGCGCGCTCCAGAAGTGCGTCGGGGGAGGGCCTTAAGTCGGCGTGATCGTCGTCAGGCATGGGAGCGCTCCTGGCCGGTCATGCGACGCTGGCGGCGGCAGGGCAATTGCCAGAAACGGCGAGACATCTCGCGGCGATGATATCCTTGAAGGCGAGCGTTCCTTCGCACCCCCCTCTGTCCTGCCGGACATCTCCCCCGCAAGGGGGGAGATTGGC
>NZ_JCACER010000071.1:0-29994 GCF_059502445.1 Kumtagia sp. | reverse complement strand
AATCTCCCCCCTTGCGGGGGAGATGTCCGGCAGGACAGAGGGGGGTGCGAAGGAACGCTGCCTCAAGGAACGGCCCACATAGCAAACAGCCTCGTTTGTTACTGGGCAGATTGCGCAGCATCCAGCGCCAAGTTCAACTCCAGCACGTTGACGACCGGTTCCCCGAGGAAACCAAGCTCGCGGTCCTCGACATGGCTGTCGACCAGCGCGCGCAGCGCCGCCTCGTCCATGCTGCGGGCCCTGGCGACTCGCGGCAGCTGGAAATAGGCGGTGTCCGGCGAGATGTGCGGGTCGAGCCCGCTGCCGGAGGTCGTCACCAGTTCCATCGGCACCGGCGCGGACGGGTTCTCCGCTTTCAGCTTGTCGGCGTCGGCCTTGATGCGCTCGATCAGCTTCGCGCTGGTCGGGCCGAGATTGGAGCCGCTCGAGGAGGCGGCGTCGTGGCCGTCGCCGGCGGCGGACGGGCGGCCGTGGAAATAGCGCTCGCCGGAGAAGGACTGGCCGATCATGGCCGAGCCGACCACCGTGCCGTCCTTTTCCACAAGGCTGCCATTGGCCTGATGGGGGAAGAGCGCCTGGGCGATGCCGGTCATGCCGAGCGGGTAGACGAGGCCGGTGATGGCGGTGAGGGCGACGATCATGACGATCGCGGGTCTGAGCTGTTTCAGCATGGGAGCGGTCCTTATACGAGGCCGAGGGCGGTGATGGCGATGTCGATCGCCTTGATGCCGACGAAAGGCACCACGATGCCGCCGAGGCCGTAGACGAGCAGATTGCGCGACAACAGCGCGCCGGCGCCGATGGCGCGGTACTTCACGCCCTTCAGCGACAGCGGGATCAGCGCGACGATGATCAGCGCGTTGAAGATGATGGCCGACAGGATGGCGCTCTGCGGGGTCTCGAGACCCATGATGTTGAGCGCGCCGAGCTGCGGGTAGAAGGCCAGGAACATCGCCGGGATGATGGCGAAATATTTGGCGATGTCGTTGGCGATCGAGAAGGTGGTCAGCGCGCCGCGCGTCATCAAAAGCTGCTTGCCGATCTCGACGATCTCGATGAGTTTTGTCGGGTCGCTGTCCAGATCCACCATGTTGCCGGCCTCCCGCGCCGCCACCGTGCCGGTGTTCATGGCGACGCCGACATCGGCCTGGGCCAGCGCCGGGGCGTCGTTGGTGCCGTCGCCGCACATGGCGACCAGCTTGCCCTTGGCCTGCTCCTCGCGGATCAGCGACAGCTTGTTCTCCGGCGTCGCCTGGGCGAGGAAGTCGTCGACGCCGGCTTCGGCGGCGATGGCCGCCGCCGTCATCGGATTGTCGCCGGTGATCATCACCGTGCGGATGCCCATGCGGCGCAATTCGGCGAAGCGCTCGCGGATGCCGCCCTTGACGATGTCCTTGAGATGCACGACGCCGAGCAGGCGGCCGTCGCGCACCACGGCAAGCGGCGTGCCGCCGGACTTGGCGATCTCGTCGGCGATGGCGCGGATGTCGCGGATGGCGTCGCCGCCGACACGGTTGCCGCCGGCGGTGACTGTTTCGTCGATGTGCTTGAGCACCGCGTCGACGGCGCCCTTGCGGATCGAGGAGCCATCGAAATCGACGCCGCTCATGCGGCTCTGCGCGGTGAACGGCACGAAGGCGGCGTGCAGGCTGCCCATGTCGCGGGCGCGGATGCCGTATTTGTCCTTGGCGAGCACGACGATGGAGCGGCCTTCCGGCGTCTCGTCGGCAAGCGAGGCGAGCTGTGCGGCATCCGCCAGCTCCTGCTCGCTGACGCCCCTCACCGGGCGAAGCTCGGTCGCCTGGCGGTTGCCGAGCGTGATGGTGCCGGTCTTGTCGAGCAGCAGCGTGTCGACGTCGCCGGCCGCCTCGACGGCGCGGCCGGACATGGCGAGCACGTTGAAGCGCACCAGCCGGTCCATGCCGGCGATGCCGATGGCCGACAAGAGCGCGCCGATGGTGGTGGGGATCAGCGTGACGAACAGCGCCACCAGCACGATGACCGGGATGTAACCGCCGGCGTAGCTGGCGAAGCTCGGGATGGTGGCGGTGGCCAGTACGAAGATCAGCGTCATGCCGGCGAGCAGGATGTTGAGGGCGATCTCGTTGGGGGTCTTCTGGCGCTCGGCGCCCTCGACGAGCGAGATCATGCGGTCGATGAAGGTCGAGCCGGCGGCCGCGGTGATGCGGACCTTGATCCAGTCGGACAGCACCTGCGTGCCGCCGGTGACGGCCGAGCGGTCGCCGCCGGATTCGCGGATGACCGGCGCGGATTCGCCGGTGATGGCCGCCTCGTTGACCGAGGCGACGCCTTCGATCACTTCGCCGTCGGAGGGGATGATGTCGCCCGCCTCGACGATGACGACGTCGCCGACCTTCAGGCTGGTGCCCGGCACCAGCTTGAACCTGGCGCGGTCGCCATTGGCGAGCAGCTTGGCCTGAGTCTCGGTGCGGGTCTTGCGCAGCGAATCGGCCTGCGCCTTGCCGCGGCCCTCGGCGACGGCTTCGGCGAAATTGGCGAACAGCACCGTGAACCACAGCCACAGCACGATCTGAAAGGAGAAGCCGATGTTCTCTCCGCCCGTCGCCAGGTCGCGCAGGAACAGGATGGTGGTGAGCGCCGACACCACGGCGACGACGAACATCACCGGGTTGCGGGCGAGGCTCCTGGGGTCGAGCTTGCGGAAAGCGTCGCCCAGGGCGGGAACGAGGATGCGGGCATCCATGATGCTCGCGGTCTTGGAATGGCTCATCGTGAAGCTCCAGCTTCGTAGGTTCTGTGTGTGTCCGGCCAGCCGAGGAGGTGCGGAAGTCCGCCGGAGAGCAGCCACAATGCGATCAGCGCGACGGCTATCAGCACGAAGGTGGATGCCGTCGGGAAGGCGGGTGGCGTCGCGTCCTCCTCGTCGGGAGGAGGACGCCGCTTGCCGCGGGACGGGACTGGTGGCCGGACCATGGTCGGGTCTCAGAAGGTCTGCCCGAGCAGCATCGCCAGATGCTCGACGATCGGGCCGACCGCCAGCGCCGGGAAGAAGGTCAGGCCGCCGACGATCAGGATGACGCCGGTGAGCAGCCCGACGAACAGCCCGCCGTCGGTCGGGAAGGTACCGGCCGAGGCGGGCACGCTCTTCTTCATCACCAGCGAACCGGCGATCGCCAGCGCCGGGATGATGATGAGGAAGCGGCCCATCAGCATGGCGAGGCCGATGGTGATGTTGTACCAGGGGGTGTTGCCGGTGAGCCCGCCGAAGGCCGAGCCGTTGTTGGCGGCGCCCGACGTATAGGCGTAGAGGATCTCGGAAAATCCGTGCGGGCCGGGCGTCCCGATGGAGGCGACGCCGGTCGGCAGCACCACGGCGATCGCCGTGAAGATGAGCATCGCGGCGGGCAGGCACAGGATGCCGAGCACCGCCATCTTGACCTCCTTGGCCTCGATCTTCTTGCCGAGATATTCCGGAGTGCGGCCGACCATCAGGCCGGCGACGAAGATCGCCAGCACGACGAACAGCAGGATGCCGTAGAAGCCGGCGCCGACGCCGCCGACGATGACCTCGCCCAACTCCATGTTGATGAGCGGGATGAGACCGCCCAGCGCGGTGAAGGAGCCATGCATGGCGTTGACCGCGCCGCAGGAGGCGGCCGTCGTGATGACCGCGAACAGGGCGGACGAGGCGATGCCGAAGCGGGTCTCCTTGCCCTCCATGTTGCCGCCTTCCAGGCCGAGCGCATGGACGAGCGGATTGCCCGCGGCCTCAGCCCAGTAGCAGACGGCGACGCCGGCGATGAACAGCACGCCCATGGTGGCGAGGATGGCCCAGCCCTGGCGCTCGTTGCCGACCATGCGGCCGAAGACGTTGGTCATGGCGGCGCCGATGGCGAAGATCGACACCATCTGGATCAGGTTGGAGATGGCGTCGGGGTTCTCGAACGGATGCGCCGAGTTGGCGTTGAAGAAGCCGCCGCCATTGGTGCCGAGCATCTTTATGGCGAGCTGCGAGGCGACCGGCCCGAGGGCGATGGTCTGCCGGGCACCCTCTACCGTGGCGGCATCGACATAGGCGCCGAGCGTCTGCGGCACGCCGAGATAGACGTAGACCAGCGTGAGAACGATGCAGAGCGGCAGGAGCACGTAGAGGGTGGCACGGGTCATGTCGACCCAGAAATTGCCGACCGTCTTGGCCGAAGCCCGGGCGAAGCCGCGGATCAGCGCCACGGCGATGGCGATGCCGGTGGCGGCGGAGACGAAGTTCTGCACCGTCAGTCCGGCCATCTGGGTCAGATACGACATGGTGCTCTCGCCGCCGTAGTTCTGCCAGTTGGTGTTGGTGACGAAGCTGACGGCGGTGTTGAAGGCGAGCTCGGGGCCGACGGCGCCCATCCCCGCGGGATTGAAGGGCATGGAGCCCTGCAGGCGCTGCAGCAGATAGAGCAGCAGGAAGCCGGCAAGATTGAAGAACAGCATGGCGGCCGCGTAGGTCGTCCAGTGCTGCTCGTCGCGCTCGCTCGTCCCGGCGGCGCCGTAGAGCAGGCGCTCGAGCGGGCCGAGCACAGGCGACAGCAGCGTGCGCTCGCCGGAGAAGACGCGGGTCATGTAGCCGCCGAGCGGCTTCACCAGCAGAACGACGATCCCGCAGAAGACGAGGATCTGAATCCATCCGTTGAAGGTCATGGGAATGGCTTTCGAAAGCGAACGTCAGAAGCGTTCGGGCCTGACGAGGGCGTAGGTCAGATAGACGAGGAGGAAGAGCGTGACCGCGCCGCCGAGGATGTAGTCGATGAGCATGGCGGCCTCCTCAAAGCCTGTCGCACAGGCTGGTGTAGGCGAAGGACAGGGCAAAGAAGACGATGCCTATCCCGATCATGATTGCGTCCATTTCCATGGGCTCCCTGGTGAAGCTTCGGAGACTTGCGATGCGGGCGGCCTCGTTGACGACCCGGCAAGCTCCGCCTGCCCGCGGCCGGATGGCAGGGGCAGCGTCGGCGGGAATATGGTCGCGAACCGCATAAAGGTTCGAGAGAGGCGGCAGGGGAAAGAAATAGGAATTTTATAAAGGTCGGCCGCCCAGCCAGTGGACATCCGGTGTCGGTGACGGGTCGCCATCTCGCACCCAGGCCGGACGATTACTCCAGAACTTGGTTGGGGATGACGGTCTCTTTAGGGAGCGAAATACTTTGCCAGCCCGGCGATGCCGAGGACGGCGAGCACGAAGCCCAAAAGTGTGATGGTCGACGGCATTGAATACAGCTTGCCGCGTACATGGGCGAGGCCGACCTTCAACTCGCCAATATCTTTGCTGATACCGTCGAGCTTAGACTCGATCCGGTCGAACTTGTCCTCGAGCACTTTGACGCGGGCTTCCATCCCATCAGATGTAGACCCGCCATCTCCACCGGACAAGCCCGGAGGAACGGACTGAATCGCATCCCGCCGTGCATCGAGCGCGAAGACCTTTGCGGACTCAGCCATCCTTCTTGCCCTCTGTTGCCGCGGCTGCGGCAACTTCCTTCAACATTCCGTGGATATGGTTGAGGCTTTGCCTGGCCTTCGATGCCGCAGATGCCACGTCCGACTTCAGGGTTACTCCCGTGCTCGCCGAGTGGTACAGCGTCGTCGTGAGCTCGTGGATGGCTGCGTTCTGTTCGTAAAGAACTGTCAGCAACTTATCCAACATCAACGAATTGATTTCGACTGGCGCACGTTGGCGACCAGCGCTTTGTATGCAGCGCTCTCTTCGTCGGACAGGCGTAGCTCGTCTGGTACGGCCATCCGTCGTCTATCCCCCTCCGTCAGCCTAAGGACAACCTGCGTTTCGGATTGGTCGCAACGCGCGGCGGTGCAACTACGAAGGCAGCGGCGTGCAGGAAGTTGCGTTCCAGCCGGCACGACACGTAACAGCCGCGGCCGGCAGTCGCCGCAGTCGCGCCTGCGGACGGTTTCTGGCCGATCCGGCCATCGCGTGGCATGATCGTCGGGCGAAAGGCAGATGATCGGAGTGTCCGATGACCACAGTGACGATCACCGTGGACGACCCCGGCGGCGTCGACACCAACAGCATCTTCGCAAGCACGGCGCCCTATTCCGTCGAACAGGCCCGCAGCGAGAATGCCGGCACCACGGGACGGTTCTATTTCGAGCGCTATGTCGACGGAGTCGTCGACTATAGCAAGCGCCTGCTCTTCATCGCCACGGGCAACGGGATCGAGCCGACCGGCGAAGAGGACCTGCGCGGCAACGTCAGCGCCGTCAACTGCTATCTCGCGGATGCGACGGGGGCCGTCAAGAACTGGGCCCATATCGCGTTCTCGCTGGACGGCCTCTGGGCGCAACGGGGCGGCGTCACCCTGGAATCGTTTGCGATGCTGACACCCGACACGCTGATGGGGCGGGTCATGCAGGGTTCGAGCGCAAGCCTCGTGCTCATCGGCAATGTCGGCAACGACACGCTGCGCGGCAGCTTCCTCGACGACCGGCTGCAGGGCGGGAAGGGCGCGGACAGGCTGATCGGCGGTGAGGGGGCCGACATCGCCGACTATTCGACGTCGGACCTCGGGGTGACGGTCGATCTGGCCATCGGCGCGGCGAGCGGAGGCCATGCGGCGGGCGACCGCTTCTCGTCGATCGAGAACGTCGCCGGCTCCGCCTTCGCCGATACGCTCACCGGCGACGACAACGCCAATTTCTTCGACGGCGGCGCCGGGCTCGACATGATCGATGGTGGCGGCGGCGACGACTTCATCTTCGGCCGCGACGGCGGCGGCACGCTGCGCGGCGGCGCCGGCAATGACCGGATCGACGGCGGCGTCGACGCGGACACCATCCATGGCGGCAGCGGCAATGACGAGCTTCGCGTTGGCGGAGGCAGCAATTACGGCTATGGCGAGGACGGCAACGACATCCTGCTGGGCGACGCCGGCATCGACCGGCTCTATGGCGGCGCCGGGTCCGACCGGCTGAACGGCGTCTCCGGTAACGACATCCTCGACGGCGGCAGCGGAGCGGACACGATGTCCGGCGGGGACGGCGCAACGCAATACTTCGTCGACAATGCGGCCGACGTCGTCGACGATTTCGTGCAGGGCGACAACGACATGCTTTTCGCCAGCACCAGCTACGTCCTCAAGGCGGGATCGGCCATCGAGGTGATGAGGACGACCAGCACCGTGAGCACCACCGCGCTGAACCTGACGGGCAATGCGTTCGCGCAATCGATCACCGGCAATGCCGGCGCCAACGTGCTGCATGACGGCGGCGTGGGCGGCGCCGACCGGCTGAGCGGGCTTGCCGGCAACGACAGCTACATCGTCTACAATGCCGGCGCCGTCATCGTCGAAGCCGCCTCGCACGGCATTGCGGATCGCGTTTCGGCCGGCGTCGACTACCGGCTCGGCGCCGGCGTGCATGTCGAGATTTTGGCGACCACCTCGTCCGGCAGCAAGGCCGGCGTCGACCTGACCGGCAACGAGTTCGCGCAATCGATCACCGGCAACGCCGGCGCCAACCGGCTGGAAGGCAAGGGCGGCAACGACACGCTGCGCGGCCTGGGCGGCGCCGACACCTTCGTCTTCGCCACGGCGCTCGGCAGCGGCAATGTCGACACGATCGCCGATTTCAACGCGGTGGACGACCGTTTCCTGCTCTCGGATGCGATCTTCAAGGCGCTGTCGCCGGGCACGCTTTCGGCGGCGGCCTTTCGGGCGAACACCACCGGGCTGGCGCAGGATTCTTCCGACCGCATCATCTATGAGACCGATACCGGCGAGCTCTATTACGACGCTAACGGCAGCGCCGCCGGCGGCGGCGTCCTGTTCGCCAGGCTGACACCTGGCGTGTCGCTCACCAATTCGGATTTTGCGGTGGCGTGAGGGCCTGAAACGCGGGCGGACAGCGGACGGCTATGTTGCATTCTCCAACACACGGTAGTCACTTCTATCTACCGAACCGCCGGCGGGCACCCCAAGTCCCGCCGACGGTTCTCTGTCAAGAGGCGCCTACCAAATTGCCCGGCATCCACACGGGGGCATCGAAGGAAGCCCTCATGATGTCGATACCCCGCCGACAGTCGGCTCGATTGATATAGGCCTCGCTGGACGCGGCGATCGCCTCGCCGTTGGACGCGTGGTAAGTCCAACGCCATTGCTTCTGCGCATCCTTGTACATCCAATAGGACGGAAAGGGTCGGTTGGCCATCAGGCACCTCTCCCTTCTTCGCCAGCCGCGTTCCGGCTGCCGACGTGCGTCCGCTCCTTCAGAACTTCGCAGACACGGCCTGGGTTCACGTCGAATTGCGCGGCAATTCGATGCTGAAACCAGCCTTGCTGGCGGAGCTTCCAGATATCAACGGCGTCCGCGAACGTTAGCCGTCGGCTTGAGTGTTGCATTGCTGTCATGGTCTTTCCTTTCGATCGACCGAAGGCGATTCAAAGGTTGACCAGTTGCGTCTGACCAGACATTCTGTCCGGGCTTTCCAGAAGCGACTGTCCTGCCCTTTGAAACTTGACGTGCAGGATTGTGATTGAGGAGCCGCTGCCGGGAGGGAAAACCGCAGCGGCTTCTTTTCTCACGATGTCAGTGTCTTAGGATACGTGGACGCTTATGGCCGTCAACGCCACTTTGGCGTGATCCCCGCATCGTTTGTTCCCGTTCTGATCTATCAGCAGCTTGCACGAGCAAAATCAAATAGTTAAGGTGCAGCCAACAGGTGCTTGTCGCGCTGTGAATCGCGGGCATATCTCTGATTTGTATGGTTAAATGGCCCGGTTCTGCCACCCCCCAACGGTACGAATCAGCGTAACGCGAGTCAGCGCGGAAGTTCGGTAACCGAGCCGCGGCACTGGTCGACTTGAAATACCCTGCCAGCCTGTTCTGTAATTTGGATGCAATCCCGCCCGACAAAGTTCCGCGGTTGCAACGCATCCACGAACGAAGACCCACGCAGCATGATCGAGATCACGAAACCCATATACAGCACGGCTATGAAACCAAGCGCAATTAGTGGTGCTCGCACTAGAAGCCAGGCAATCAGAGCTGGCCAAGACTGAGGCATTTCACTGTTGGCCATCTCTTGGCATCGCTCCCCCGGCGCTCTCAGCGAGCGGCCCTGCCCATGTCGCATTCCATGTCGCGTGGATTCGCCGAGTGTCGCAGGAAACCCTTGGAAATCAAGGGAACTCAACTGCAACACGATGCAACATAAAAGTGGCGGGCGTTAGTGCCTAAACGTTTGATTTTCTGGTGATCCCGACAGGAATCGAACCTGTGACCTACAGATTAGGAATCTGCCGCTCTATCCTACTGAGCTACGGGACCAGCCGGGAGGACACATAACCGCTTTGGCGGCGTTCGCCAACTGTTTCGTCGCGTTGTGCGACGCGGGTCATTGTCGCTTTCGCCTCCCCGGCCTGAGGAACAACGAAGGCTATGGGAGGAGTGAAGGCGAGGGCCGGCCCGGTGCTTCAGTCGGTCGGGCCTCAGCAGCCGGCAAGGGCGGCCTTGCGGAAGCAGGGCGTTTTGGATATGGAGGCCGCGCATCGGCGGAGCGCGCGACAGCGCCGCCAAAACACCATCATTCCAAGGCTTCTGCGAGCCCAGGACAGTCGAACGGGGCACCCGCTTATCCATGGCGCGCATCGTGATGAAGTTCGGCGGGACCTCCGTCGCCGACCTCGCCCGCATCTACAACGTGGCGCGGCACGTCAAACGCGAGGTCGACGCCGGCCACGAGGTAGCGGTGGTGGTCTCGGCCATGTCGGGCAAGACCAACGAGCTGGTCGGCTGGGTGCAGGGCATGCCGAAAGCGACCGGCGCCAACAGCCCGTTCTTCGACGCGCGCGAATATGACGCCATCGTCGCCTCGGGCGAGCAGGTCACGTCGGGGCTGCTTGCGATCGCGCTGCAGTCGATGGGCGTCAACGCCCGCTCCTGGCAGGGCTGGCAGATCCCGATCCGCACCGACGGGGCGCACGGGGCGGCGCGCATCGCCGAGATCGACGGCTCGTTCCTGATCAAGCGTTTCGGCGAGGGCCAGGTGGCCGTGATCGCCGGCTTCCAGGGGCTGGCGCCGGACAACCGCATCTCGACGCTGGGGCGCGGCGGCTCCGACACCTCGGCGGTGGCGATCGCCGCGGCGGTGAAGGCCGACCGCTGCGACATCTATACGGATGTCGACGGCGTCTACACCACCGACCCGCGCATCGAGCCGAAGGCGCGGCGGCTCGACCGCATCTCCTTCGAGGAAATGCTGGAGATGGCCTCGCTCGGATCGAAAGTGCTGCAGGTGCGCTCGGTCGAGCTGGCCATGGTGCACAAGGTGCGCACCTTCGTGCGCTCCTCCTTCGAGGACCCCGACGCGCCGGGCATGGGCGACCTTCTCAACCCGCCCGGAACGCTGATTTGCGACGAGGATGAAATCGTGGAACAGGAAGTCGTCACCGGTATCGCCTATGCCAAGGACGAGGCGCAGATCTCGCTGCGGCGCGTCGCCGACCGTCCGGGCGTCGCCGCCGGCATCTTCGGCCCGCTGGCCGAGGCCAACATCAATGTCGACATGATCGTCCAGAACATCTCCGAGGACGGCAAGTTCACCGACATGACCTTCACCGTGCCGTCGGGCGACGTCGCCAAGGCGCTCAACGTGCTGGAGAAGGGCAAGGCGACGGTCGGCTTCGACGTGCTGCAGCACGACGAGGGCATGTCGAAAGTGTCGGTGATCGGCATCGGCATGCGCAGCCACGCCGGCGTCGCCGCCACCGCCTTCCGGGCGCTGTCGGAAAAGGGCATCAACATCCGTGCTATCACGACCTCCGAGATCAAGATTTCCATCCTGATCGACGGCGCCTACACGGAACTGGCGGTTCGTACTTTGCATTCCGTCTACGGCCTCGATAAGCATTAGGACGGAAGATATCCGGCGAAGGATTCGCGGCCAGGCCGGCGGCCGGGCCGCCGATGCCTGTTTGGAACGGAGCCCAGATGCGTGATTCGGTCGTAGGGCCACGCGTATTGCTGAGACGGCTGCGGGAGCTCATGGCGGAACCGCTCGGGCCGCAGGAGCGGCTCGACCAGATCGTCCGCGACATCGCCAAGAACATGGTCGCCGAGGTCTGCTCGCTCTACGTGTTGCGCGCCGACTCGGTGCTGGAACTCTACGCCACGGAGGGCCTGAACCCGGGCTCCGTGCACCTGGCGCAGCTGCGCCTCGGCCAGGGTCTCGTCGGCACCATCGCGGCGAGCGCGCGGCCGCTCAACCTGTCCAACGCGCAGGAGCATCCAGCCTTCGCCTACCTGCCGGAGACCGGCGAGGAGATCTACCACTCCTTCCTCGGCGTGCCGGTGCTGCGCGCCGGGCGCACGCTCGGCGTGCTGGTGGTGCAGAACCGTACGATGCGGACCTACCGCGACGACGAGGTCGAGGCGCTCGAGACCACCGCCATGGTGATCGCCGAGATGATCGCCACCGGCGATCTTGCCCGGCTGTCGCGGCCGGGCATGGAGCTCGACCTGAGGCGTCCGGTGTCGTTCACCGGGGTCGCCTTCAACGACGGCGTCGGGCTCGGCCATGTCGTGCTGCACGAGCCGCGCATCGTCGTCACCAACCTGTTCAACGAGGATTCGGAAGCGGAGATCCGGCGCCTCGACGCGGCGCTGGGCTCGCTCAGGCTGTCGATCGACGACATGCTGTCGCGCCGCGAGGTCGCCTTCGAGGGCGAGCACCGCGACGTGCTCGAGGCCTACCGCATGTTCGCCAACGACCGCGGCTGGGTGCGCCGGCTGGAGGAGGCGGTGCGCAACGGCCTCACGGCCGAGGCGGCGGTCGAGAAGGTGCAGAGCGACATGCGGGCGCGCATGCTGCACATGACCGATCCCTATATGCGCGAGCGCATGAGCGATTTCGACGACCTCGCCAACCGGCTGCTGCGCCAGTTGCTCGGCCGCTCGCCGGACGACGTCGCGGCGGCGCTGCCGAAGGATTCGATCATCGTCGCCCGCTCCATGGGCGCGGCCGAGCTGCTCGACTATCCGCGCGACAAGCTGCGCGGCGTCGTGCTGGAGGACGGGGCGATCACCAGCCATGTGGTGATCGTGGCGCGCGCCATGGGCATCCCCGTGGTCGGCCAGCTCAAGGGCGCCGTCTCCATGTCGGAGAACGGCGACGCCATCATCGCCGACGGCGAGGACGGGGCGGTCCACCTGCGGCCGCAGCCCGACGTCGAATCCGCCTATGCCGAGAAGGTGCGCTTCCGGGCGCGCCGGCAGGAGCTCTATCGCGAGCTGCGCAGCAAGCCGTCCACGTCGAAGGACGGCGTGCACATCGACCTCCTGATGAATGCCGGGCTTGCCGTCGACCTGCCGCAGCTTGCCGATTCGGGCGCGGCCGGCATCGGCCTGTTCCGCACCGAGCTGCAGTTCATGGTGGCGGCCACCTTCCCGCGCGCCGAGGCGCAGGAGCGGCTTTACCGCGACGTGCTCGACATCGCCCGCGGCAAGCCGGTGACCTTCCGCACCATCGACATCGGCGGCGACAAGGTGCTGCCCTATTTCAAGGGGGCGGGGCAGGAGGAGAACCCGGCGCTCGGCTGGCGCGCCGTGCGGCTCACCCTCGACCGGCCGGGGCTGCTGCGCACCCAGATGCGGGCGCTGCTGCGCGCCGCCGGCGGGCACGAGCTCAAGGTCATGCTGCCGATGGTGACCGAGCTCGGCGAGGTGGCGCAGGCGCGCGAGATCATCGACAGGGAGGTCAGGCACCTGTCGCGCTTCGGCCACCTGCTGCCGACCAGCCTGAAGATCGGCGCCATGCTCGAGGTGCCGTCGCTTTTGTTCCAGCTCGACGAGCTGATGGAGGCGGTGGATTTCGTCTCGGTGGGGTCGAACGACCTGTTCCAGTTCGTCATGGCGACGGACCGCGGCAACAGCCAGCTTGCCGACCGGTTCGATCCGCTTTCGGTGCCGTTCCTCAGGGTGCTGCGCCGGATCGTGGAGGCGGGAAAACGCGCCAACCGGCCGGTGACGCTGTGCGGGGAGCTGGCCGGCAAGCCGATCTCGGCGATGGCGCTGGTCGGGCTCGGCTATCGCTCGATCTCGATGTCGCCGGCCTCGATCGGCCCGGTGAAAGCGATGCTGACGGAGCTGCCGGTCGGCGAGCTCACCGCCTTCATCGACGAGAACCTGGCCGGGAACAGCGCCCGCCTGCCGATGCGCGCGCTGCTGCAGACTTTTGCGGACGATCGGGGGATACCGCTGTAGGGCAGTCGCAGCCCGATGCTTGAATATCCAGAATATATGGATATTATCCATATAAATGGATTGATCGAGCCATGCGCGAATTCAGCACCGTCGAACTCACCCAGAAAATCGGCGACGTGACGCATCTGGCGCGCAGGGAACCCGTCGCGATCACGCAGCATCGCAAGCCGCGCTTCGTGCTGATGAGCATCGAAGACTATGAGCGTCTCGTCCGCCGCGGCGATACACGGCAGGCCTGGACGGCCGCCGATGTGCCGGACGAACTGGCCGGAGAGATAGAAGCGGCGTTGGAAGCGTACGAAGCCAAGCCCTGAAGATGGGCTTCGAAGAGCTTCAAACCGGCGTAGTTGTCTCCTACCCGTTTCTCTGGGCGCGGGAAGCGGCCGCTGGCGAGACAGAAGGGCGCAAACGCCGCCCGGTCGCGGTCGCGTTGCGGCTCGCGCGGCCTGGCGGCGATGCGGTCGTCCTGCTGCCGATCACCATGCAGTCGCCTGCCAAGGGACGCAAGGCGGTCGAGATTCCGGAAACCGAGAAGCAGCGGGCCGGCCTCGACATCAGCCTGCGCTGCTGGATCATGCTGGACGAGTTCAATACCGATGTCATCGGCAAATCCTACTATCTCGAGCCCGTGCCGCCACTCGGCGTCTTCAGCCGGCCTTCTTCGCACCAGTTGCAAGGATGTTCGTCACCCATATCAAGGCCGCTCGGAAATCGATCGCCGGTAGCCAGCAGCGCCGCCGCGTTGAGCTTTCGGCCGTTCTCCGATATGCGCCTCTTTCCATAGAGCGATCGCAATCATGATTTCCCTTCCCCAAGACCGCATGGACCAGGTCGTCAAGCGCTTCGAGATGCTCGAAGCGCAGATGTCGGCCGGGCCGGAGCCGGACGCCTATGTGAAGATGGCCTCCGAATATGCCGAGTTGCAGGAGATGGTCGGCAAGATCCGGGGGCTGCGCGCCGCCGAGCGCGAGCATGCCGACCTCGCCGGCCTGCTCGCCGACAAGGCCACCGACGCGGAGATGCGTGCGCTGGCGGAGGCCGAGCTTCCGGATCTGGAGGAACGGATCGAGGGCCTTGAGAAGGACATCCAGATCCTGCTTCTGCCCAAGGACGCTGCCGACGAGCGCAACGCCATCCTGGAAATCCGCGCCGGCACCGGCGGCGACGAGGCGGCGCTGTTCGCCGGCGACCTGTTCCGCATGTACGAGCGCTACGCCGCCGCGAAGGGCTGGCGCGTCGAGGTCGAATCGGCCAGCGAGGGTGAGGCCGGCGGCTACAAGGAGATCATCGCCACGGTGTCGGGGCGCGGCGTCTTCGCCCATCTGAAGTTCGAATCGGGCGTGCACCGCGTGCAGCGCGTGCCGGATACCGAGGCGAGCGGGCGCATCCACACCTCGGCGGCGACCGTCGCCGTACTGCCGGAGGCCGAGGAAGTCGATATCGAGATTCGAGCGGAGGACGTCCGGATCGACACGATGCGGGCATCGGGTGCCGGCGGCCAGCACGTTAACACCACCGATTCGGCCGTTCGCATCACCCATCTGCCGACCGGCATCATGGTGGTGCAGGCGGAGAAATCGCAGCACCAGAACCGGGCGCGCGCCATGCAGATCCTGCGGGCCCGCCTCTACGACATGGAGCGCACCAAGGCGGCGACGGAGCGCTCCGAATCGCGGCGGCTGCAGGTCGGGTCCGGCGACCGCTCGGAGCGCATCCGCACCTACAATTTCCCGCAGGGCCGGCTGACCGACCACCGCATCAATCTCACCCTCTACAAGCTCGACCGGGTGATGATGGGCGAACTGGACGAGGTGATTTCCGCCCTGATCTCCGACCACCAGTCGAGGCTGCTTGCCGAAACCGGGACGCATGGCTGATTCCGGTCCGACGACGCTGGACGACCTGCTGCGCGCCGGCCGCCAGATGTTCGCCGCGGCGGGCGTGGGAGATCCGGCACTGGACGCCAGGCTACTGGTCGAGCATTTCACCGGAACGACCCGTGCCGACGCCATCACCGCGCCGCAGCGGCGGGTCGAGCGTGAGATCGCCGACCGGGTGTGGGCGGCTTTCGAGCGGCGGCGGAATGGAGAGCCGGTGCACCGCATCATCGGCCGGCGCGGCTTCCACGGCCTCGACCTGCTGGTCTCGCCGGCGACGCTGGAGCCGCGGCCGGACACCGAGACGCTGGTCGATTCGATCCTGCCGTTCGTGCGCGAGGTCGTCCGCCGCCATGGCCGCTGCCGCATCCTCGACCTCGGCACCGGCACGGGCGCCATCGCGCTGGCGTTGCTGTCGCAGGTGCCGGAAGCGACCGCCACGGGCGTCGACCGCTCCGAGGGCGCCTTGGCCACGGCGGTGCAGAACGCAGGCGATCTGGGCCTTGCCGGCCGCTTCACGCCGCTCTGCTCGGACTGGTTCGAAAATGTTTCGGGGCGATGGGATGTAATCGTCTCCAACCCGCCCTATATACGCAGCGACGGTATTGCCGGCCTGGCGCGGGAAGTGCGCGATTTCGAGCCGCCGAGTGCGCTCGATGGAGGTCCGGACGGGCTTGATGCCTACCGACAGATAGCCCGCCGAGCACCGGAATTCATCGACCCAGACGGCCGAATCGGTGTGGAAATCGGTTTCGACCAGAAACAGGATGTTACGGCGATCTTCCTCGCCGCGGGCCTGGAAGCGAGCGGTTCGGCGAAAGATCTCGGCGGCAACGATCGCGTTCTGATCTTCGCCTCTGCAAGTCCAGGGAAAGCAGGTACTTGACGGAAGCCGTGGAAATATCGCTTGGCAATCCGGAAGAATGCGGATAGGGTCCGGCCACCGGATGAGACGAAGCAGGCAGTGCTCTGAACAGTTCGGTTCCCTGAGAAACAGACTGCCTACTCGCGCAAAACGATGCTGGCGCTTCGTAACGGGGATCGTCCGGATCGTGTCATGGACACCGAACAGGATGGCATGTGACGCCAACGCAGCCTATGCGGGCGAACACCGTCGGAGGACTACGAACCGGACGGCTTGCGAAGCCACCCGTTCGTGAATGATTTTTCTAAGTGAAGAGAGTCTGATGAGGCCACAACAGCAGAACAGACGCATGCGCGGTCGCAACAATAGCGGCGGCGGCAATAACAACAACAATAACAACAACAACCGCAGAGGACCCAATCCCCTCACGCGGAATTACGAGAGCAACGGCCCGGACGTGAAGATCCGCGGCTCGGCGCAGCAGATCGCGGAGAAATACGCGACGCTCGCCCGCGATGCCCAGAGCTCCGGCGATCGCGTCATGGCGGAGAACTATCTCCAGCACGCGGAACATTACAACCGCATCATCGCCGCCGCCCAGGCGCAGTTCGCTTCCCAGCAAATCCAGACGACGCGCGACGATCTCGACGACGATCTCGACGACGCCTCCTATGGCTTCGAAGGCGGGGTCAACGGCGGCGAGACGCATGCGCCGGCCCCGCAGCAGGCACCGGCCCAGCAACAGCAGCCGCATCAGCAGGCGCAGCCTGTGAATGGCTCGGGACCGCAGCCGATCATCGAGGGCGTGCCCGCCGAGGTGGCGCTGAACAGCGAGCCGGCCGGCCAGCAGTCGGGTGGCGGCCGCCACCGCGACCGGCGCCGCCCGCACAACAACAACGCGGTGAACGGCAATGGCGCCGCCGCCCCCAGGCCGGAGCAGGCTACGGAAGAGGCACAGGCTTCTGCCGCCGAAGCGGCGCCGGCACCCGCCGAGCAGCCGCAGGCGGCCGAGTCGCTGGCCGCCGCAGTAACCGAGACCCCGGAGCCGCAGGAGAAGCCGCGACGCGGCCGCCGCCCGCGGCGGGCCGCGGCCGATACGGCGGCGCCGGAGGGCGGCGACGGAGAGGCAGCGCCGGCCGAGGGCTGAGCCCACGATCCCAGCTTCCGAAAAACAAGGCGGCGAAGGTGTAATGCCTTCGCCGCCTTTCTTTTTCGGCGCGGATCAAAGTGCCTTGAGCGCTGTTGCGGCAATACCCATATCGAGTTCAAACTGATCCTGCCTCGCGACGAGGGGGTCGTCATCTTGAGCCGAACCGGTGCCGCAGAGCGGGCCGGGGACGGAAAGGAGACAGGTATGAACATCGAAAAATACTCCGAGCGCGTGCGCGGTTTCATCCAGTCGGCACAGACGCTCGCGCTTTCCCGCAACAACCAGCAATTCACGCCCGAGCACATTCTGAAGGTCCTCATCGACGATGAGGAAGGTCTTGCCGCGTCGCTGATCGAGCGCGCCGGAGGCCGCGCCCGCGATGCGCAGGCCGGCGTCGAGGCGGCGATCAACGTGCTGCCGCGTGTAGAGGGCGGCAACGGCCAGCTCTACCTGGCGCAGCCTCTCGCCAAGGTCTTTTCCACCGCCGAGGAACTCGCCAAGAAGGCCGGCGACAGTTTCGTCACGGTCGAGCGGCTCCTGCAGGCGCTGGCCATGGAGAAATCGGCGAAGACTTCGGAGATCCTTTCCAAGGCGGGCGTCACGCCGCAGGCGCTGAACGCCGCCATCAACGATATCCGCAAGGGCCGCACCGCCGACTCCGCTTCCGCCGAGCAGGGTTATGACGCGCTGAAGAAGTACGCGCGGGATCTCACGGCGGACGCCAGGAGCGGCAAGCTCGATCCGGTGATCGGCCGCGACGACGAGATCCGCCGCACCATCCAGGTGCTTTCGCGCCGCACCAAGAACAACCCGGTGCTGATCGGCGAGCCCGGCGTCGGCAAGACGGCGATCGCCGAGGGCCTGGCGCTCAGGATCGTCAACGGCGACGTGCCGGAATCGCTGAAGGACAAGCAGCTGATGGCGCTCGACATGGGCGCCCTGATCGCCGGCGCGAAATATCGCGGCGAGTTCGAGGAGCGGCTGAAGGCCGTGCTCAACGAGGTCACCTCGGCCGACGGCCAGATCATCCTGTTCATCGACGAGATGCACACGCTGGTCGGTGCCGGCAAGGCGGACGGGGCGATGGACGCCTCCAACCTGTTGAAGCCGGCGCTGGCGCGCGGCGAGCTGCACTGCGTCGGCGCCACCACGCTCGACGAATACAGGAAACATGTCGAGAAGGACGCGGCGCTGGCCCGGCGCTTCCAGCCGGTGTTCATCGACGAGCCGACGGTCGAGGACACGATCTCGATCCTGCGCGGCCTGAAGGAGAAATACGAGCAGCACCACAAGGTGCGCATCTCCGATTCCGCGCTGGTGTCGGCGGCGACCCTGTCGAACCGCTACATCACCGATCGCTTCCTGCCCGACAAGGCGATCGACCTGGTCGACGAGGCCTCGGCGCGCCTGAGGATGCAGGTCGATTCCAAGCCCGAGGCGCTGGACGAGGTCGACCGCCGCATCATGCAGCTCAAGATCGAGCGCGAGGCGCTCAAGCTGGAGAAGGACGAGGCGTCGAAGGACCGGCTCGTCCGGCTCGAGAAGGATCTCGCCTCGCTCGAGGAGGAGTCGACCGAGATGACGGCGAAGTGGCAGGCCGAGAAGCAGAAGCTCGGGCTGGCCGCCGACCTCAAGAAGGAGATCGACGAGGCGCGCAACGAGCTGGCGATCGCCCAGCGCAAGGGCGAGTTCCAGCGCGCCGGCGAGCTTGCCTATGGCCGGATCCCGGAGCTGGAGCGCAAGCTCGTGGAAGCCGAGGCGCAGGATGGCAAGGGTGGCATGGTGGAAGAGACCGTGACGCCGGACCATGTCGCGCACATCGTGTCGCGCTGGACCGGCATCCCGGTCGACAAGATGCTCGAAGGCGAGCGCGACAAGCTCTTGCGCATGGAGGACGAGCTCGGCGTGCGCGTCGTCGGCCAGGGCGAGGCGGTGCAGGCGGTTTCCAAGGCCGTGCGAAGAGCACGGGCCGGGCTCCAGGACCCGAACCGGCCGATCGGCTCGTTCATGTTCCTCGGCCCGACCGGCGTCGGCAAGACCGAGCTCACCAAGGCGCTCGCCGATTTCCTGTTCGACGACGAGACCGCGATGGTGCGCATCGACATGTCGGAGTTCATGGAGAAGCACTCGGTCGCCCGGCTGATCGGCGCGCCGCCCGGCTATGTCGGCTACGAGGAAGGCGGCGCGCTGACCGAAGCGGTGCGGCGGCGGCCCTACCAGGTCGTGCTGTTCGACGAGGTCGAGAAGGCGCATCCGGACGTCTTCAACGTGCTCCTGCAGGTGCTCGACGACGGGCGGCTGACCGACGGGCAGGGCCGCACGGTCGACTTCCGCAACACGCTGATCGTCATGACCTCGAACCTCGGCTCCGAATATCTGGTGAACCTTACCGAGGATCAGGATGTCGATCTGGTTCGCGACGACGTGATGAACGTGGTGCGTGGTGCGTTCCGGCCGGAGTTCCTGAACCGCGTCGACGAGATCATCCTGTTCCACCGCCTCAGACGCCAAGACATGGGCCGGATCGTCGAGATCCAATTGAAGCGGCTGGAGAAGCTACTCGTCGACCGCAAGATCGCGCTCGACCTTGACGACGAGGCGGTCGAGTGGCTGGCGGCCAAGGGCTACGATCCCGCCTATGGCGCGCGGCCGCTGAAGCGGGTGATCCAGAAGGAGCTGCAGGATCCGCTGGCCGAGCGCATCCTGATGGGCGAGATCCGCGACGGCTCGACCGTCAAGATCACCGCGGGAAGCGACAGGCTGAATTTCCGGGCGAAGGCGCCGGTGGTCGCAGAGGCCCAGGCGGCTTAGGCGAAAGCTGTGCAAAAGCCCCGGCGAGGTTTCTCGCCGGGGCTTTTGCAGGGCGCAGGGTCAACAGCCGTTGGGGAGATCACGCTGGCGCCTTGCCAACACGCAACTCGATTGGTGATCCGTGGGCTCGCCCGTCGAATCTCACCCCATCCCCCGCACCATCACCTCCGCCGGCAAAAACAGCGTCCGGCTGTCCGCCGGATATTCGAGGAACTCAGCGCAGGCGAGATAGAACGCCTTTGCCTTCTCGTCCTTGGCGTGGACGAGCACTGCCGCGATTCCGATCGTCTGCGATGCGAGCGCGATGCGGGTCAGCGCATCGGACAACAGGTCGGCGCCAAGGCCGCGACCAGCATAGGCACGGTCCACCGCCAGTCGGCCTATTATCGAAACCGGGATGGCGTCCGGTGCGTTGCGGCGCAGTTTTCCCGGCGCGGCGGCGCGCTCCACCGACCCGGCAGAGATCGCGTAGTAGCCGGCGACACGTTGCCCCTCGCACACCACATAGGTGCGCGAGAACCGGCTTTCGTTGCGGAGCGCGCGTTCCTTCAGCCAGACATCCAGTGCGGGCTCGCCACAGTCGAAAGGGGTCAAGTCATGATCGACGGTCAGCGGCGCGGGCGCCGACAGGCCGGTGCCCTTAGTCATGCCTTCCAGGCTGGCTTGCGGCGCAGCAGCGCCCGCAACTTCGGTCCGGGCGCGGGCGGATTGTCGAGCGCCTGCACGAAGGCGTCGAAGCATTCGTCGTCCAGTGTGAACAGCCTGCGGTCGAGCAGCACATCGATCGCCTCGCGCCGCGCCGTCTCGATCATGAACTCCGTGCGCGTCTTGCCCAGTACCGCCGCCGCTTCGTCGATTAGCTGTCGCGTCTGCACCTCGATGCGCAGATTGATGCTGCCCTTGGTTTCGGCTGAGGCTGGCAAGGCTGAAGGAGCGTCTGTCATAACGAAATGATGCTCCGGCGTATCTACAATGTCAATACAGCGACGGCGACGAGCCGGCAGCTCCGATGAGCTTAGACGCAGCCCTCACGGCTGCGCCCGGCCGTTCGCACGAATGTCCTGTCATCAGCCCTCAATACATGACCATGTTGAGCGTGACATTGACGGACGAACCAACCTCGACCTGTGCGCTGCCGCGTGCGAGCAGCCAGCCGTCGGCACGCTCCAGGCGCGCAACGATCCGCAGCGTTGGCGAAGCGGTCGGGCTTGCGGGCGGGGGCAGGGAAAAGGCTATCGCCTTCGACCCGCCGTCGCTCTTGATGCGCGTGTTCGCGATACGGCGGCGCGCTTTGTCCTCGACGGCACGGTCCTCGAGATAGATATCGAGGACGCCTTTCGGGAC
Source organism: Kumtagia sp. (assembly GCF_059502445.1). NCBI lineage: Bacteria > Pseudomonadati > Pseudomonadota > Alphaproteobacteria > Hyphomicrobiales > Phyllobacteriaceae > Kumtagia > Kumtagia sp. The sequence goes on along the minus strand of NZ_JCACER010000071.1, from coordinate 8,708 downwards.
GACCGCGCCCCCCTCGAACGTGACCGAGCCGCGAATGCCTGTCGATTGCGCAGCGACCGGTCCGGCGGCCGCGGCGACAGCCGCAGCTCCGGCGGTTATCAATATCGTGCGGCGATCGGTCGGACGATTCATCGCCATTCTCCGTGATCGAGCGGCAGGACCGGCGCGGTGGCGGCGTTGCCGCTCGGCTCGTGATCCAGAACAACTGCCAATGTAGTGCCGGGTGGGGCGCCGGAAGGCGCCCCACCCGCGGTCGGGTCAGATGACGATGAAGTCCGCCGCCGAGAGGTTCAGATTTGCGTTCAGCCGCGCAAACTGAATGGCCTCGTCTTGTCCGATGCCGTCGGCGTCATAGAGCAAGGCGCCGCTGTCGGTATCGTAGATGATGCGGTCGTCGGCATCATGCGCGGCGCCCGCCGCACTGCCGAAGAATGCGCCCAAGGCGAGAGCCCCGTCGCCACCCACGGCCTCGAAGATGAGGTTGTCCAGCAGGATGGTGTCGTCGGCCACTTCGAAGTCCGTGACCCGGTCGACATTGCCGTCGCCGAGCGCCGTCGAGAAGCGGAAGAAGTCCTCTCCCGCGTCGCCGGTGAGCCTGTCGGCCGCCAGGCCGCCGTCCAGCAGGTCGCTGCCGCGGCCACCGGTGAGCGTGTCGGATCCCGCGATGCCCGGCTCAGCCGGGGCGGGTGGGAACTCGACCGAGACGTTCAGCTCGTAGGTAGAGCCCTCCGGCACTTCTTCCGCCCAGCCGTCGCCGGGCGCGTCCGGCGACCAGCTGCCTTCCAGAATGTAGTAGGTTCCGGTTTCCTGGACGACGAAGACCGTGCTCGAATCCCGGTTGCTCGTGGAGCCGGGGTCGCCGCCGCCATCATCGTTCTGGGCGACGATATTGCCGTCGCTGTCGAGCAGCCTGACCCAGCTGTCATGGACATTGGGATCGGCAATTCCATCGATGTCGATCGAGATGACCGTGCCGGCCGCCAGGTCGATGCTGTAATACCCGCCCTTGCCGTTACCGGTGGCGTTGACGGTCGTGTGAAGGACGGTCGTCGAATCGAAGATGTCCGGATCCTCGGCCAGCGAGAAATTGTTCGAGATGTCGAAGGCGGTTGCGATCGAATTGTTCGTCGCGTCCGCGCCGAGCGTGGCGTAGCCGGTGCCCATGCCCGGGCGTGGCGGCGCGTCGCCCTGATAGGCGAAATCGCCGAGCAGCGTGTCGTCGCCGCGGCCGCCGTCGATCCTGTCGTCGCCGCCCTGGCCGGTCAGCACATTGGCCGCGCGGTCGCCGGTCAATCGATCGTCGAAACCCGAACCGGCAAGATTTTCGATGGAGACATATCTGTCGCCACCGGATCTGCCGCCGGCGAGGCTGAGCCTGACTCCGCTTGTCGCGTCGGCGTAGTCTGCCGTGTCGCTGCCGGCACCGCCATTCAGCCTGTCGGCGCCGCCGCCGCCGGTCAGCGTGTCGTCTCCATCGCCGCCCGAGAGCTCATTGGCCTGGGCGTCGCCGATGAGATGGTCGTCATGGGATGAACCGACGGCGTTTTCGAAGCCGGCGAGGATGTCGTGCCGGATCGTGGTGCCGCGTCCGACGATCTGCACCGGGCCATCGCCGTCGCCGCCACTGGCCGTGCCGTTGGCGAGATCGATCGTCACGCCGGCGGAGCTGCCGGCGTAGACGACCGTATCGATGCCGTCGCCGCCATCCAGATAATCCTGCTCACTGCCTCCGATGATCGTGTCGTTGCCGCCTTCGCCGTACAGGATGTCGCCGTCACGGCCGCCATCGAGGATGTCATCGCCGTCGCCGCCGTTGAAATAATCACCGCCGCCCTGGCCCCAGAAATGGTTTGCGGCTGAGGTGCCGATGAAGCGGTCGATGCGGTCGTCGGACCCGATCAGGTTCTCGATGCTGTAAAAAGTGTCGCCGGAGCCTGTGCCGCCGCTGGCGACGTTCGTGGCAAGATTGACGAGCAGCTGGAAGGGGCTCTCCTTGCTGTAGTCGACCGTGTCGACGCCGGCGCCGCCCCTGAATATATCGATACCGTCCTGGCCGCTCAGCACGTCGTCGCCGCGGCCGCCGTCGAGAATATCGTTGCCCTTGCCGCCGAGAATGGTGTCGTTGCCGCGGCCGCCATAGAGCGTGTCGTTGCCGTCATCGCTCTCGGTCTGGTCCTCGAGGTCGGCGACGTCGATGGTGTTGTTGATGTCGCGGCTGGCGAGCGAGTCGCGGCCGCCGATGATCAGGTCGTCGCCGCCCTGGCCGAAGATGGTGTCGTCGCCGGCACCGCCGTCGAGCGTGTTGTTCCCGTTGTCGCCGAAGATGATGCTGGTCAGCGTGTTGTCGCCGACACTGGGCGTGGTTTCGTCGCCGCCGTCATCCCCCGGTTGCAGTGTCGACTCGTCGGCGTAGATGATGGTTTCGACATTGGCGATCTTCCGGATCCTCAGGTCCCTGGACAGGAGGATGACCGTGTCGTTGCCGCCGTTCGCCTCCTCGCGCACGATGTCGTCGAGGGAGTCGACGAAATAGGTGTCATCGCCGCCGTTGCCGGCCATGCGGTCGGCGCCGCCGCGGCCGTCAAGCACATTGGCGCCGTCGTTGCCGATCAGGATGTCGTCATGCCTGCTGCCGATGCCGTTCTCGACGTGGTAGTCGGTCCCGTCGGCATTGTGCCCGGCGAAGATCGACACATTGTTGCTATGGCCGTTGACGCTGGAGAACTGTCCGGGGCGCAAATCAAGAATCGTGCCCGCCGTCGAGCCCGAGAAGTCGATCGTGTCGGTCCCGCCGGTGTCATGGATCACAAAGCCGATGTCGTGCTGCATGCCCGAGGCGGTCAGCCGATAGATATCTTGCGTGCTGCCGAAGCCGTAGACGTTATCGCCCGTGTTGAGGTCGATATGCTGGTAGGTGCGCGCGCCGTTCTCGTCGACAGTCGAGAAAAAGCGGCGGATGACGGCCTCGATGTCGGCGACCAGCGGCGTCGACGCCGACCAGCGGGTAGGTTCGCCGACGTCGATCCCGTCGAAATAGGACATGACGCTGTATTGCTGGCGGTCGTAGATCCAGGTGGCATTGTTCAGATAGTTGATCTGTACGCCGCCGGGACCGCTGTAATTGTAAAGACCGGGATGGTTCAGGCCGAACTCATGGCCGAATTCGTGGATGAAGGAATCGAACACATAGCCGCCGATATCCGTCTTGTTCGGCTCGGTGTCGTGGAAACGCTGGCCGATGCTCACATAGCGATTGGCTGAATAGGCGCTGCCGTCATCTTCTTCGCCCACTTCAGGGCTGACGACCTCCATCCAGTCCGTTTCAGGATTGAACGGCGCATCGTCGACGATCTCGAATTGCAAGGGAGTGACCGCTGCCCACGCTTCCAGGGCGCCGATCGCGGCGGCCTTGTAATCCGGGTGATCGTTGAGTTCGTGAAGGTTGATCCTCAGCGTGCCCTGAGCGATCTCCGGCGTCAGGCTACGGTTCAATGCCCCAAGATAGTCGAGAAAGGACTCATAGTCCTCGCTCTTGCCGTAAGGATTGTCCGGCGTCTGGTCGTTGACCCACCATTGATCGCTGGTTTGGCTTGGATGCGGCATCGTAGGGTTCCTCCGACGGCTGTGCGCAGCTCACGGCCATGCCGTTTTCAGCTGCCAGTTTCCACAGGCATCGCGTGCGGCTGCCTGTCAGCCCCGTCACCCTAGGCCCGGATAGTGTTGTCGGAATCCGCTGCTGTCTACCCTAAAAGACGGGCTGGGGGATGACGCTGCGTCAGCCTTGGAAGCGCGGCGACCGTTCCGGGTCAGGCGATGAGCTGCGGGATCGCAGCCGCGGTCCCGGTGAAGAGCGTGGCAAGAACCCTCCATGTGTGCGAGAGACTGGGGCCATGACGTTCGCCGAATACAATGCCTTCTGCGCCACGCTGCCCGCGACCACGCATGTGGTGCAGTGGGGTGGTGCGCATGTGTGGAAGATCGGCGGCAAGGTTTTCGCCATCGCCGGCTGGAGCGACGGGGAAGCGCTTGCCGTCACCTTCAAGGTCTCGGAAATGGCCTTCGACATCCTGAGGGAGCAGCCCGGCTGCCGGCCGGCGCCATATCTCGCCTCGCGCGGCATGAAGTGGATCCAGCGCCGGACCGACGAGACGATGGACGACGCGGCGTTGCGTGACTATCTGCGCGAAAGCCGCCGGCTGGTGGTGCTGGGGCTGACGAAGAAGGCGCGCGCCGAACTCGGGCTGACGCAACTGTGATCGGCGCGGCCCGGCTTCGCCGTGAAACGATGCCATCTTCATGCCCGGTTCATATCGGAACCAATAGGATGGATACCGATTGCACCCGCGAACCCTTGATTCGCTGAACCGGAGACATCGAGCTAACATGCTGCGCAGGCTGATCCTCATCCCGGCCGTTGCATTGGGCTTCTCGGCGACCGCGGCGGTCGCCTCGGAAGGAGCCGATCCGTGGGAGCGCCAGTCGCGCCCATCGCCCCGCGCCGACGACGGCGGCATCAAGCTCGCGCAATACCGGGACGCGGAGGTCTACTACGACGGCGACGGCAACCGCGTCATCGTCGATGCGGTGACCGGCGAGGTCATCGCCGTGCAGCCGCGCCGCTTCAACGAGCGGCGCGAGCAATTGCGGGAGCGTCGCCGCGAGATCCGCCAGCAGGACCGTTACTATCTCGACGACCCCGAGGACATGGCGCGGCTGCGCCGCGACGAAGCACGCGAAAGGGGGCGGGCGCCGGCCGGCGACTACGGCTACGACGATCCCTATTATGCCGAGCCGGCTTATCCGGAGGTGGACGACTACCGCCGGCGCGATGAGTTTCCCGAGGCGCCGCAGCGGCCGGGCGCGGCCAGTGGCGAACCGCAGGTCACCGCGCGTGGCGGCGAGATCGAGCGCCGACCGCTCGACGGCCAGGTGAGCTCCGCCGAGCCGGAGATCACCGGCACCATCACCCCGCCCGGGCTGCCGACCATCAGCGAGCCGGCGGCCCCGCCGCCGCTCAACTTCACCGCCCGCGAGGACGTCGCGGCGCTGCAGGTGCTGCTCGACAGGGCAGGGGCCTCGCCCGGCGTCATCGACGGCAAGTTCGGCTCCAATGTCGACAAGGCGCTCGCCGCCTACAACGAGCTCACCGGCCAGAACCTGCGCTCGACCGACGCGGCCGGCATCAAGGCGGCGCTCGCGGCGACGGGCGGCGATGCGTTCGCGCTGTACGAGATCACGCCGGCCGACGCGGCCGGGCCGTTCATCGCCTCGGTGCCTGCCGACTACAGCGAGAAGGCGCAGCTCGAGCATATGAGCTTCACCTCCGTCACCGAGATGCTGGCCGAGCGCTTCCACATGGACGAGGGTTATCTCAAGGCGCTCAACCCGGAAGCCAATTTCTCGCGGCCTGGAACGCGCATCCGGGTTGCGAATTTCGGCGCCAACGCGACGGCCAAGGTCGCCCGCATCATCGCCGACAAGGGCAAGAAGCAGGTGCGCGCCTACGATGCGGGGGGGAAACTGGTCGTTGCCTATCCGGCGACCATCGGCTCGGCCGACACGCCTTCGCCGACCGGCATCCATGCCGTGTCGCGCGTCGCCGTCAATCCCAACTACACCTACAATCCAAAACTCAATTTCAAGCAGGGCAACAACGACAGGGTGCTGACCATCCCGCCGGGACCGAACGGCCCGGTCGGCTCGGTCTGGATCGCCCTCGACAAGCCGACCTACGGCATCCACGGCACGCCCGATCCGTCGAAGATCGGCAAGACGGAGAGCCATGGCTGCGTACGCCTGACCAATTGGGACGCGCAGGAACTGGCCAAGCTGGTGTCGGCCGGCGTGATGGTGGAGTTCATCGACTAGCGCAGCCGGCTCGCCGGCCGCGCACCCTCAACCCGAGCAAGGGAGGTGAGGGCGTAGGCGGCGACACGCCCGAGATTGGAATTCAGGACCTTCGGTATCTATCCGCCCAAGCCGACGGTCGCGACCTTCAGCGGGCTCTGCTCTTCCTCGAGCAGCTTGTCGATGCGTTCGCGCTCGGCGTTGAAGCGGTCGAGATCCTCGCCCTTCAAGGTGCGGCCGCTGGGCAGGCGCACCCGCAGCGGGTCGACCTTGCGGCCGTTGACGATGAGCTCGTAGTGGAGATGCGGGCCGGTCGACAGGCCGGTGGTGCCGACGAAGCCGATCACCTGTCCCTGGCGCACGCGGGCGCCCGGCTTGATGCCGCTGGCGATGCCGCTCTGATGGTTGTACGAGGACTCGTAGCCGTTGGCGTGACGCACGATGGTCTGGCGGCCGTAGCCGCCGGCCCATCCCGCCTTCTCGACGACGCCATTGCCGGCGGCGATGATCGGCGTGCCGCGCGGGGCCGCCCAGTCGACGCCGGTATGCATGCGGGTGATGCCGAGGATCGGGTGGTTGCGCCCGCCGAAGCCTGAGCGGAACACGCCGTTGGGAACGGGCTTGCGCAGCAGGAACTGCTTGGAGCTGCGGCCCTCTTCGTCGAAATACTCGACCGAGCCGTCGTCGAAGGCGAAGCGGTAGAATTTCCGCGTGGTCCCGCCGAAGCTCGCCGACACGTAGAGGAGCTGCGAATCGTCCGACACCTGGTCGGACTCGTCCGGCTGCGAGAAGAAGACGTCGAGCTGGTCGGCCGGATTGAGGCGCGACTGGAAGTCGACGTCGGAGGCCAGCAGCTTGATCAACTGACGCGTCATCGAGCGCGACATGCCGTAGGAATAAGCCGCCTGGTAGATGCCGTCATAGGCGGTCGGCAGACTGCCGCGCGCCGTGACGATCGGCGTGTCGTCGAAGGCCGTCTGCAATCCGGGGTTCGGCTCGGCCTCGGCGGTGGCGACGATCTGGCTCCTGTCGTTGACGGCGACCGTCAGCAAATGGCGGGTGTGGTCGTAGACGCCGAGGCGGACCATGCGGGCCTCCTCGCCGCTGATCTCCAGACCGGCGGTGAGGACTGTCCCGGCCTTCAGCCGGGTGGCGTTCAGCCGCATGGCCACCGCCTTGGCCATCTCCCTGGCGTCGTCGCCGGCATAGCCGGCCTCGGCGAGCGCATCCTCGATGTCGCGCTCGCTGTTGAAGGGAATGAGGTCCTCGGCGTAGGCGAGGTCGTTTTCGGCCGAGGTGCTGCGCGGCGTCACCGATACGTTTTCGGGGACGACGCGGATGCCGTAGGTCAGCGCCTGACCGGCAAGGGAGTCGCCGAAACGCTGCGGATCGACGTAATGCAGCGCCGCGACGCGGATCGCGCCGTCGGTGAGCGCCGAGCCGGTGGTGCGCACGACCTCTTCCACCTCCGCGGCGGTGAGGTCGTTCTTCTCGTCGAAGGCGGCCGTCCCGATCGGGAAGTCGACCGTCTTCAGGCTCATCTCGCTTTCGACCTTCGAGCCGTAGATCTGACCGGTCATGGCGGAGGAGGCGGCATTGGCGGCACCGTCCTCGGCAAAAACCTCGAGCGGATCGAAGGGCGGATAGCTGCGCGTCGTCTTGTAGCTGGCGGCGAGCGGCATCTTGATGCGCACGAAGGGCATGGTGCGCACCACGTCGCGGTCGCCGACCCGCGTCATCATCGACACTTCCATGCGGCGGCGGTTCTTGGCGCGGGCAACCTGGCGCGGCGGCACCAGCCGCGCCGTCTTGGCCTTCTCGCCGCCGTCGTCCTGGCCGACCGAAGCGATGTCGGCGATCTCGGGCGGGGTGGCGAGCTGCTCGCGCCCGTCCAGCGCCACGATCAGCGCGACGCCCATCAATATGGTCGAGGTGACGCCGGTGAGAAACGTCCCGGTGAGCCAGCGGGCGGAGACCTCGCGCCGGTCGGGTGGACCGCTGCGCCCGTCCGCGATCAGCGGCGGGTCGTTGCCCAGCTCGGCTATGGTCGAGTCCGTTTCCTGCATTCCAGCGGGGAGCTTCTTTCCGATGGCAAATCGCTTTGTCGTTCAATGCCACGAACAATTGCCCGTCGCGGCGCCGCAAGTCAACGAAGGCGTCCAAACCGGACGGTGCCTTGCCCGCGCTTCCTCATGAATGACGGAGATCCAGGAGACGCCTTCAAAGACATGCGGCGCGGAGAAGTGGGCGGCCAATACGGCCGCAATAGGGCTCTGCCGCGCGTGAGGCGCTGCCATCGGACTTTTTCGGGGGATAAAGGTTGGGCGGTCGCCAGGGCATCGATGGCAGGGGTCCCGCAGGGTGTTCCGACTGCCGCGGCAGCGCCCTGTCCTTCGACTTGCCATTCCTGTCGATCACTCGGGCCGTGGGAAGGGTGATCCCCGTCAGCGGGCGTCCGAGCGGATCGTTGTGCATGTCACCCGCAAATGCGCCGGCGAAGACGAGGGCGGCAGCGTTCCCGGGGGAGGTTTATGGGGGGTGGGGACAGGCCCCGAAGAGCTGACGCAGGGGCCACAAGAGGTGCCGCAGACTGTCGCAAAAAATTCAAAAAACTTCCGAAACGCTGTTGACACTTCGGAGAGCCGGCGACTATATACGCCTCACCAACGAGGGCGGCGCGCCGCTGGCGACGAAGAAGTTCGCTTCTGAAACTGCCCTCGACGAAATCAAAGAGAGCCGCGTGAGCGACACTCTGACGGGTCCGGAGCCAAAAGCGAACCGACCCATGACAGCGCGTTCGAGCGATGTCCGTTCTTTGACAATTGCATAAGGAAGAAAGAGAAACGTGGGCGGCAGAGTCT
>NZ_JCACER010000070.1:0-3162 GCF_059502445.1 Kumtagia sp. | reverse complement strand
CCGGCCAATCTCCCCCCTTGCGGGGGAGATGTCCGGCAGGACAGAGGGGGGTGCGGAGGAGCGCCACGATCGGTGGGTCGAAAGCGGCCATGTCTGAATCCGTCGCAGCACGTTTGCAAGGCACCGGCGCCGATGCGCTGGAGCTGGACGGCGTGGCGCGTCATTTCGGGGCGCTGGTGGCGCTGACCGGCATATCGATGCGGATCGCCGCCGGCGAACGGCGCGCCGTGCTCGGCTCCAACGGCGCCGGCAAGACGACGCTGTTCAACGCCATCACCGGCGATTTCATGCCGACGGCGGGGCGGATAAAATTCTTCGGCGAGGACATCACCGACCTGCCGCCGCACGAGCGCATTCGCCGGGGCCTGCGGCGCACCTACCAGATCTCGCAGCTCTTCAAGGGCCTGTCGGTGCTGGATTCGATCTTCCTCGCCTGCCGCGGCGTGTCGCGCCGGCGTTTCTCGCTGGTCAGGCCCAGCACCGCGGATGTGAACATGGCGCAGGCGGAATCGATCCTCAACGCCGTGCATCTGGAGGGGATCAGGGACGTGCCGGTGGCGACGTTGTCGCACGGCCAGCAGCGGCAGCTGGAGATCGCGCTGGCGCTGGCCGGGGCGCCGCGCTTCATCCTGTTCGACGAGCCGGCGGCGGGGCTGTCGCCGACCGAGCGGCGCGACCTCGTCGCCATCCTCAACGCCCTGCCGAAGCACATCGGCTATATCATCATCGAGCACGATCTCGACGTGGCGCTGCGCGTGTCCGACTATGTGTCGATGATGCACAACGGCCGCCTGTTCAAGGAAGGCACGCCGCGCGAGATCGAGGCCGATCCGCAGGTCCAGGAGATATACCTGGGAGGCCGGCATGGCTGAGCGCTCCGCCCCCGCCGGAAAAGCGGCGCTGAGGATCGACGATTTGCAGGTCTATTACGGCGAGAGCCATGCGCTGCAGGGCGTGTCGCTGACGCTGGAAAGCGGCGTGCTGTCGGTGGTCGGCCGCAACGGCATGGGCAAGACCACGCTGTGCAACACCATCACCGGGCTGAAACGTGCCCGCTCCGGCTCGATCCGGGTGAACGGCCGCGAGGTGTCGTCGCTGGAACCGCATGAGATCTACCGGCTCGGCGTCGGCTACGTGCCGCAGGGACGGCGCGTCTGGCCGAGCCTGACGGTGGACGAGCATCTCAGGCTGGCAGCCGGCAGCCGGCGCGACGCGGCGTGGACCGTCGAGCGCGTCTACCAGACCTTTCCGCGGCTGGCCGAGCGGCGCAACAATGGCGGCTCGCAGCTTTCCGGCGGCGAGCAGCAGATGCTGGCGATCTCGCGGGCGCTGCTGTCGGACCCGAAGCTGCTTGTCATGGACGAGCCCACGGAGGGTCTCGCCCCCGTCATCGTCGACCAGGTCGAAAAGATGCTGGTCGAGCTCGGCCGGGAAGGCGAGATGGCGATCCTCGTCATCGAGCAGAACATCGGCGTGGCGACGGCGGTGTCGGACCGCGTGGCGATCATGGTCAACGGCCGCGTCAACCGCATCATGGACGCCAAGGCGCTGGCCGCCGACCGCGAGCTGCAGCAGCGCCTGCTCGGCGTCGGGCGGCATGCGGACGAGGAGCCGGTGACGCCGGCGGTGGCCGCGCAGGCAGCCTCGCAGCTCGCGGACGTCTATCGGATCGAGCGGGCGGGGGTGCAGCCGGCGGCTGGGCCGGCGCCGATGCAAGGCGAAAACGGTGTCTACCGACCGGTCACCGAGCTGCCCAACCGCTGGAACGTGCCGGTGGCGGCGATGCGCCAGGCGGCGGTGGACAAGACGCAACCTGCTGACGATCTGGGCAAGGTGTTCGCCATCCCCTTCGCCGAGCGGATCGGGCGGACGGTGCTGGTGGCCGGGACGTTCGACACCAAGGGCCGGGAGTTGCGCTTCATGGCCGAGCGGCTGAAGGCGTTGAAGATACCGGTCAGGACCGTCGACCTGTCGACTTCGGGAAAGCCTTCGAGCGCCGACGTGCCGGCGGGCCAGGTGGCGGCGATGCACCGCGGCGGACCCTCCGCGGTGATGTCGGGCGACCGCGGCGGCTCGGTGGCGGCAATGGCCGAAGCCTTCGCCCGCTGGATCGAACGGGAGCCGGGCATCGGCGGCGTCATCTCGGCCGGCGGCTCGGGCGGCACGACGCTGGCCACCGCCGGCATGCGCGTGCTGCCGGTCGGCGTGCCGAAGATCATGGTTTCGACCGTGGCGGCCGGCGACGTCGGCAAATATGTCGGCGGCGCCGACATCACCATGGTCCACTCGGTAGCCGACGTGCAGGGGCTGAACTCGATCACCGAGGCGGTGCTTTCCAACGCCGCGCATGCGATGGCCGGCATGGTGGCGCAGCTGCCGACGGCAGAGCAGTGGGAGGCGAGGCGCAAGCTGGCGCGGCCGGCGGTCGGCATCACCATGTTCGGCGTGACCACGCCGGCGGTGCAGGCGGTGACGAGGCGGCTGGAGAGCGACTACGACTGCCTGGTCTTCCACGCCACGGGCATCGGCGGGCGGGCGATGGAGAATCTCGGCGATTCCCGGCTGCTTTCGGGTTTCATCGACCTGACCACGACCGAAGTCGCCGACATGATCGTCGGCGGCGTGTTCCCGGCGACCGAGGACCGTTTTGGTGCGGCGATCCGCACCGGCCTGCCCTATGTCGGCTCGGTGGGGGCGCTCGACATGGTGAATTTCGGGCCGCGCGACACGGTTCCGGAACGGTTTCGCAGCCGCAAGTTCGTGATCCACAATCCGAACGTGACGCTGATGCGCACGACGCGCGACGAGAACCGCGCGTTCGGCGCGTGGATCGGCGAGCGGCTGAACCGGATGAACGGGCCGGTGCGGTTCCTGCTGCCGGAGAGCGGGGTGTCGCTGCTCGACGCGCCGGGGCAGCCTTTCCACGACCCGGAGGCCGACAATGCTTTGTTCGAGGCGATCGAGCGGACGGTGCGGGTGTCGCCGACGCGGCAGGTGATGCGGGTCAAGGCCCACATCAACGATCCGGCGTTCGTCGACGCGGCGATCGCGGCATTCGAAGGCGTGATGCCGAAGATGCAGAGGAGGGCGTGATGGAGATGCTTTCGTTCCTTCGCACCCCCCTCTGTCCTGCCGGACATCTCCCCCGCAAGGGGGGAGATT
>NZ_JCACER010000069.1:0-34496 GCF_059502445.1 Kumtagia sp. | reverse complement strand
AGTAGGTCGCTGCCAGGTCTGCCAAAAGCATCAATATCTTCTCTTTATGATAGGCATCCCCATAACAAAGGCCGCAAGGGCCGCCCGCAACCCGAAAGCTTGTCGGAGCCCCTTCGGGACGCTGATGCGTTCCGGTCGCGACGCGTGTCTCCCGCCGCCATCCCGTTCCGTTCAGCGCAGGATCGCTCCGCGATCAACGGGCGCAAATGCCGGTCGCGGTCCTCCGCATTTTGTTTTGGTGACGTCCGGCCTGTGCCGCATTGGCGCGGCTGAACGCACACGCCACCGATGCGGTTATCGGCGGCGTGTGCGCGCTCCGCTCGAAGCCGTAGCGTCCTGATGCGGACGCGTTCCGCCCTGGCGGGATGCCGCCTCGTCAGGCTGCGTAGACGACCAGCAGGTCCTTGGCGTCGATCTGGTCGCCGGAGCGGACCAGCAGCTCGGCGATGGTGCCGTCGCGCTCCGCGTGCAGGGCGGTCTCCATCTTCATCGCCTCGATGGAGAGCAGCACGTCGCCGGCCTTGACCGCCTGTCCGGTGCTGACGGCGAGCGTCGAGACGACGCCCGGCATCGGCGCGCCGACATGGGCTTCGTTACCGGGCTCCGCCTTGCGGCGGGCCTTGCCGTTCGAGGCGCCGTGCGCCCTGTCCGGCACCTTGACGCGTCGCGGCTGGCCGTTGACCTCGAAGAACACGGTGACCATGCCTTTCTCGTCGACGTCGCCGATGGCGAGGCAGCGGATCACCAGCGTCTTGCCCTTCTCGATGTCGACGAAGATCTCGTCCTCCGGCTTCATGCCGTAGAAATAGGTCGGCGTCGGCAGCACGCTGACCGGGCCGTAGGTCTCTGCCGCAGCGCAGAAGTCCGAAAACACCTTCGGGTACATAAGCCAGGAAGAAAACTCCTGCTCGCTGAGCTTGCGGGCGAGCTTTTCCTCGATCTCCTTGCGGCTCTTCGTCAGGTCGGCGGCTTTCAGCAGAGAACCGGGACGCGCCGTGATCGGCTTGTCGCCCTTGAGCGCCTTCTTCTGCAGCGCCGCCGGCCAGCCGCCGGGCGACTGGCCGAGATCGCCGCGCAGCATCGACACGACTGAATCCGGAAAGGCGATGTCCTTGGCCGGGTTCTCGACGTCGGCGACGCTGAGATCCTGGCTGACCATCATCAGTGCCATGTCGCCGACCACCTTGGAGGACGGCGTCACCTTGACGATGTCGCCGAACATCAGGTTGACGTCGTGATAAGCCTGCGCCACCTCGTGCCAGCGCGTCTCCAGCCCGAGCGAGCGCGCCTGTTCCTTGAGATTGGTGAACTGACCGCCCGGCATCTCATGCAGGTAGACTTCCGAGGCCGGTCCCTTCAGGTCGCTCTCGAAGGCCGCATACTGGTTGCGCACCGCTTCCCAATAGAACGAGATGCGCCTGATCCAGCCGGTGTCGAGGCCGGGATCGCGCTCCGTCCCCTTCAGCGCCTCGGCGATGGAGCCAAGGCAGGGCTGCGAGGTGTTGCCGGAGAAGGCGTCCATGGCCGCGTCGATGGCGTCGGCGCCGCTTTCGACCGCCGCCAGCACCGTGGCTGCGGCAAGCCCCGAAGTGTCGTGCGTGTGAAAGTGGATCGGCAGGTCGGTCGCCTCGCGCAGCGCCTTGAACAACACGCGCGCCGCGCCGGGCTTCAACAGGCCGGCCATGTCCTTGACCGCGATGATGTGGGCGCCGGCCGCTTCGAGTTCCCGGGCCAGCCCGACATAATATTTCAGGTCGTATTTGGCGCGAGCCGGATCGAGGATGTCGCCGGTATAGCACATCGCCGCTTCGCAGAGTTTTCCCTCGGCGCCGACCGCGTCCATGGCGACGCGCATGTTCTCGACCCAGTTCAGGCAGTCGAAGACGCGGAACAGGTCGATGCCGCCCGCCGCCGCCTGCCTGACGAAATGCTGGACGACGTTGTCGGGGTAGTTGGTGTAGCCAACGCCGTTGGCGCCGCGCAGCAGCATCTGCAGGAGCAGGTTGGGCGCCGCCTCGCGCACCAGCGACAGGCGCTCCCACGGGTCTTCGGTGAGGAAACGCATGGCGACGTCGAAGGTGGCGCCGCCCCAGCATTCGAGCGACAGCAGCTGCGGCAGGGCGCGCGCATAGGTGCCGGCGATCGCGGCGATGTCATGGGTGCGCATGCGGGTCGCCAGCAGCGACTGGTGGCCGTCGCGCATGGTCGTGTCGGTAACGAGCACCTGCTTCTGTTCGCGCATCCAGGCCGCGAATTTTTCCGGGCCGAGCGTGTCGAGCTTCTGCCTGGTGCCGTCGGGAATGGGGCCGGTGAACCAGGGGATGACGGGTGCCGCCGCTTCCGGGTTCGGCAGGGCGCGGCCGCGCGTCTCCGGATGGCCGTTGACGGTGACGTCGCCGAGATAGTTGAGCAGCTTGGTCGCCCGGTCCTGCCGCTTCACCTGGGCGAACAGCTCCGGCGTCGTATCGATGAACTTCGTCGTGTAGGAATTGTCGCGGAAGGCCGGATGGGTGATGATCGCTTCGAGGAAGGTGAGGTTGGTCGCCACGCCGCGGATGCGGAACTCGCGTAGCGCCCGATGCATGCGGGCGATCCCCTCCTCGGGGGTCGGCGCCCAAGCGGTCACCTTCTCCAGCAGCGGATCGTAGAAGCGGGTGATGACGGCGCCGGAATAGGCCGTGCCGCCATCGAGCCGGATGCCGAAGCCGGTGGCGCCGCGATAGGCGATGATGCGGCCGTAGTCCGGAATGAAATTCTGCTCGGGATCCTCGGTGGTTATGCGGCATTGCAGTGCGTGGCCGTTGAGGCGGATGTCCTTCTGTGCCGGGACACCTGACTCCGGCGTGCCGATGGCAAAACCGTCGAGGATGTGAATCTGCGCCTTGACGATGTCGATGCCGGTCACCTGCTCGGTGACGGTGTGCTCGACCTGGATGCGCGGGTTGACCTCGATGAAGTAGAATTTTCCGGTGTCGGCGTCCTGCAGGAACTCGACCGTGCCGGCCCCGATATAGCTGGTCTCGCCGGCTATCTTCAGCGCATAGCCGCAGAGCTCCTGGCGCAGCTCGTCGCGGAGATAGGGCGCCGGCGCCCGCTCCACGACCTTCTGGTTGCGGCGCTGGATCGAGCAGTCGCGCTCGAAGAGATGCACGGCATTGCCGTGGGTGTCGCCAAGAATCTGCACCTCGACATGGCGGGCGCGTTCGATCAGCTTCTCCAGATAGACCTCGTCCTTGCCGAACGCGGCCTTCGCCTCGCGCTTGCCCTCGGTGACCTCGCGCAACAGGTCGGCCTCGCCGCGGATGGCGCGCATGCCGCGGCCGCCGCCGCCCCACGACGCCTTCAGCATCACCGGGTAGCCGATCTCGGCGGCGAGCTTTCTGATTGCTTGCGGATCGTCCGGCAGCGGGTCGGTGGCAGGCACTACCGGAACGCCGACCTCGACGGCGAGGTTGCGCGCCGCCACCTTGTTGCCGAGCCGGCGCATCGTCTCCGGCTTGGGGCCGATGAAGGTGATGCCGTTCTCGGCGCAGGCCTCGGCGAATTCCGGGCTTTCCGACAACAGGCCATAGCCGGGATGGATGGCATCCGCCGCGGAAAGCTTGGCGACGCGGATCACTTCCTCGATCGACAGGTAGCTCTCGATCGGCCCCATGTCCTTGGCCAGATGCGGGCCGCGGCCGACCTGATAGCTCTCGTCGGCCTTGAAGCGGTGCAGCGAATACTTGTCCTCTTCCGCCCAGATCGCCACCGTTTTGAGACCCAGCTCATTGGCCGCGCGAAAGACGCGGATGGCGATCTCCGACCGGTTGGCGACAAGGATCTTGCTGATGGGCACCCGCACACTCCAAGGACAGGAAGGCTGACGCTTTCTGCTTAGCGCATAACTTGTGCAGTGCAAACAAAAATGGCGAAGCGGCTCAGCTTGCCTGGACGGCAGGTTTTCGCGGGCATTTCCTACGCTCGCTCACGCATTGCCTGGAGGAAGCGACGTCTTTCGGGAGACCTAAGACAGGCTTCTCCTGCGCGACCGATCGGATAGGATGCGCCGCTCGCAGAACCGCTGGCGCGTCTGCCGCAAGCGCAGAATAGAAGGGAGGAACTGATGCTCTACGCCATCCTTGCCTATCACGTGGAAGAGGTTGTGTCCTCATGGACGGAGGAGGAACGTCGGACCCTGATGAATGACCTGCTGCAGGTGAACGACAGGCTGACGCAGCAGGGCAAGCTCGGGCCGGCCGCCCGGCTGGACGCTACGGCCAAGGCCTCGACATTGCGGGGCCCCGGCGACGGCATGGTACTCGATGGACCATTCGCCGAAACGAAGGAACAGCTGCTCGGCCTCTACGTGGTCGACTGCGCCACGCGGGACGAGGCAATCGCGATCGCGCGTGACCTGCGCCGAGTCAACAAGACGGCGGTCTACGAAGTCCGTCCGATCTCCCTTTATCTGCCCGGGGTTCCGCTTCCACTGGGCGAATCGGCAACCTCGCAGGGTAGACCGAACGATCATGCCTGAGCATCGCGGACTCTGCCTGAAGTCGCTGGCCTGCCTCGTCGTTCGATCCTTGCAAACCCGTTTTCGACAGTGCGAACGGGTTTGACTGCTTCATTCAGTCAGCGGCGACATAGGGCGGGAACCTGATCTCGATCGCTGCATTCTTGCCGACCCTGCACTTGGCCGCGACATCGAGAACACCGGTCTGGTTGACCTCGCTCCAGCCGTTGCCGAAGCGCGTCTGCGTGAGGATCTTGTCCCTTCGCGTGTGCGGGCCGCCTGTGTAGCTTTGCGAGACCGACACCTTGGCCGAGAGCGTCTTGGTATTGTCGTCATAGGCGATCCAATCGACGCCATCCACCAGCACGATATGCCAGTCGCCGAAAACGATGACGCAACACGGCAAAATATCCTCCAGCGTCTTGATCGGATCGAACTTTCCCAGCGTAAGGTACTGATCCGACTTCCACGTCTGGTACTGGTCGAGATGGCTGATCGTGACCAGGTACTGGCTGACGAAGCCGATACAGTCCCATCCGAAGCAGGCATTGTCGACGAGTTCGGCCATCGCCTCCGGAAACGGTCGGCTCGGCTTGAACACGGTGGCCAGGTCGAGAAGCTTGCCGGGGATTTTCGTGAATGTCCCATCGCCGTTATTCCGAACGGAGTAGGTCTGGATCTTGAGCTTCCGCATCTCGTCCAGGTGATCGTACATCCAATTCCAGAGCGTTATGAAATCGTTGATGTCGCCCTGCCCGGTGAACATGCGGACATAGTTCCTGAACGGGGGTGTGCTGCCCAGCCGCGTCATCACGCCCTTGAGCTGGTTCATCAGATCCTGTGAGGTATAGGAACCGCCATTGCTGTCGGATGCCGACATGTATTTGTTGAGTCTGATATTGCCGCCTTTGGTGGCGAATCCCTCGATGGTCGCCCAATGCACGAAATGATCAGGGGACATGTAGGCCTGCGACATCAGTGCCCTCCAGACGCCCGGCTTGAATGCGGCTACCGACAGTAGCGCATGTCGTGAAAAAAAGGGATTCGCGTATCGGGCTCTATGCCTGCGCTCTTGCGCCTACCGCTTTCGGGCTGCTGCAAGCTTTCCGGCGACATGCACGGCAAGCGCATTCGCCGGCGGCCCGACAATTCCAGCGACTAGCCGAGGCAGGATCCGGAAGAAAAATGCCCGGCGCGAGGCGCCGGGCACGATTGGTTCAGACGTGCGCCCGGATCACTCCGGAACGTAGGTGTACTTGCCGTCGTCGCCCTTCTTCCAGATATACATGACGTAGCCCGGCAGCTTCGGATCACCCTTCTCGTCGAAGGCCATGTCGCCGAGTGCCGTCGGGAACGGCCCCTTCTCCTTCATCGCCTTGGCCACTTCCTGCGGGTCCACCGAATTGGCTGCCTTGGCGGCGGCGGCGATCACCTGCATGGCGGCGTAGGAGTAGAGCGTGTAGGCCTCCGGCTCGAAACCCTGAGAGCGGAACTTCTCGACCAACTCCTTGTTCTTCGGGTCGAGGCGCGGATCGGGCCCGAAGGTGTTCAGCGTGCCTTCCACCGCGTCGCCGGCGATCGAGGCGAGTTCGTTCGACACGATGCCGTCACCCGACACCAGCTTGGCCTTGAGGCCCTGGTCCGCCGCCTGGCGGATGATCAGGCCGGCTTCGGTGTGCAGGCCGCCCCAGTAGACGATGGTGACGCCGGCTTCCTTCATCTTGGCGATCAGCGCCGAGAAGTCCTTGTCGCCGACATTCACGCCTTCATACATGACTTCGTTGACGCCGGCGGCGTTCATCGCCTTCTTGGTCTCGTCGGCGAGGCCCTGGCCGTAAGGCGTCTTGTCGTGGATGACCGCGATCTTGCCGTCCTTGAACTTCTCCGCCAGATACGCGCCGGCGATGCCGCCCTGCTGGTCGTCGCGACCGCAGGTGCGGAACACGTTCCACAGGCCACGCTCGGTGAAGGTCGGGTTGGTCGCCGCCGGGGTGATCTCCAGGATGCCGTTCTCGGCATAGACTTCCGAGGCCGGGATGGAGACGCCCGAGTTGAAATGACCGACGACATATTTGACGCCGTCGGCGACGAACTTGTTGGCGACCGAGATGCCCTGCTTCGGATCGGAGACGTCATCGCCGACGACGACCTTGATCTGCTCGCCATTGATGCCGCCCGCCGCGTTGATGTCGGCTGCCGCCTGCTCGGCGCCCTTCTGGAGCTGGGCCCCGAAGGCAGCGTTCGGGCCGGTGACCGGGCCGGCGACGCCGATGACGATGTCCGCCCAGGCGCTGCCGCTGAACGCCATCAGGGCGGTCAGGGCAACTGCGGACAGAAGTGACTTCTTCATGTAAACGCTCCCATTAACGGGGTGGGCGAGGATCGAGGATCATGCCTTCTTGCGATGCCCACCCTTATCGCAGAAGGTAACTTTGCCGATTTCCAGGCGCTTGTCACGCCGTTTCGTTTGCGGGGTTCCGGCCCCCTAAGTCGGCCTCAGCCCTTGGCTTTCCAGCCGATCGGCGAGGTCTTCTCGTAGAGCCAGTGGTACTGCGTCACCATCTGGTTGGTCCGGGTGAAGCGGTAGCCCAATATGCCCAGGACCAGCAGGATGATCGTGTCGACGATATAGTAGTGAGCCGTGAACATCGTGCCCTCGAAGAGGGCGTGATGGATGAAGCGCACGGCAATGCCGAGCAGCAGGAGATAGACGACCAGCGCCGACATGGGCCGCCAGGTCTGGGCGCAGGCCCGCCCCGTCATCCATGCCGCCCAGCCGCCGAGCAGCAAGGTGACGAAGAAGAACTGCCAGATCGACGGTTCCTCGTAGAGAATTCCATGCATCGCAGTCGCTCCAAAGCTCAGTGCCGGCCGCCTTCGAGATAGGCCGCGCGCACTTCCGGATCGGCGAGAAGCTCCTTGCCGGTGCCGCTCATGGTGACCCGGCCGTTGACCATGACATAGCCGCGGTTGGCGAGCTTCAGGGCGCCGAAGGCGTTCTGCTCGACCAGGAACACGGTCAGGCCCTGCGTCCGGTTGAGTTCGCGGATGGCATCGAAGATCTGCTTGACGATCAGCGGCGCCAGGCCCAGCGACGGCTCGTCGAGCAGCAGCAGCTTCGGGCGCGCCATCAGCGCGCGGCCGATCGACAGCATCTGCTGCTCGCCGCCCGACAGCGTGCCTCCGCGCTGCGCGATGCGCTCCTTCAGGCGGGGGAACAGATGAAAGACCTTCTCGACGTCCTCGTCATAATATTTGAGGTTGTCGAGGCTCGCCCCCATCTGCAGGTTTTCCATCACCGTCATGCGCGGGAAGATGCGACGGCCTTCCGGCGACTGGGCGATCCTGAGCCGCGCGATCTCGTGGGTGGGCAGGTTGGTGATGTCGGTACCGGCGAAGGTGATGGTGCCGGTGCGCGCCCGGGGGCTGCCGAAGATGGTCATCATCAGCGTCGACTTGCCGGCGCCATTGGCGCCGATCAGCGCGACGATCTCGCCCTGGTCGACCGTCACGTCGACGCTGTTCAACGCCCGGATATTGCCGTAGTAAGTCTCGATGCCCCGCACATCGAGCAGCGGTTGCGTGGCCATTATTTCCTGCTCCCACGCTTGCGCGCCGGCTCGGCCGCCGTTTCCTTTGCCGGCTTGGCGGCCGCCTTCACCAGCCGTTTGGCCTGGCCGACCCAATCCTCGCGAGCGATGCGACCGTCGAATTCGAGATAGGCTTCGGCGGCACGGATGTCGGCAGCCTTCCACGACGCGATCTGCTCGAAGCGGTAGACGCCATGCTCGTTGAGCTTCCTGGCATTCACCGGGCCGATACCCTTGATCAGAGTGAGCTTGTCCGGCGCGGTTTCCGCAACCGGAACGGACGCCGGCGCGGCCGCCATCTCCGCGGCCCTGGCCTTGGCCCGCGCCTCACGCTCCTCCACTTGCCTCGCCCGCGACGCGCCGGGCGACACGGTTATGCGCTCGCCGTACTCGTCGCTATGGGCGATGGTGTCGGAAATCGAGCCGGCCATCATCGAGGAGGAATCGCCGGGGCCGTGAGCCCGGTCGGGTTCCGCGTCGAGCTGCTCGATCACGTGATCGTCGCCGACCTCGGCAAGCACCTCTGTGACTTCTTCGTCCTCGACGCCGAGATAGGCGGCGATGACGCGGGGGTCGGTCTTCACGAAGGTCGGGTCGCCGTCGGAAATTTTTCGGCCATATTCCAGCACCACGACGTGATCGGATATCTGCATGACGACCGACATGTCGTGCTCGATGAGCAGGATCGACGTGCCGGTGTCCTGCTTGATGTCGTTAAGCAGATCGTTCAGGGCCTGCGATTCGCGCGGATTGAGGCCGGCCGCCGGCTCGTCCAGGCACAGCAGCTCGGGACCCGTGCACATGGCGCGGGCGATCTCGAGGCGCCGCTGCGCGCCGTAGGGCAGGTCGCCGGCGGGATCATCGGCGCGGTTGACCAGGTCGGCTTTCTCCAGCCAGTGCTTGGCGAGATCGATCGATTCGGCCGAGGCTTGACGGTAGCCGCCGATGCCGAGCAGGCCCATGACCGTGTAGCCGGAAGCCTTCATCAGCTTGTTGTGCTGGGCGACCAGCAGGTTCTCCAGCAGCGTCATGCCAGAGAACAGGCGGATGTTCTGGAAGGTGCGCGCCACCTTGGCGCGCGCCGCGATCTCATGACCCGGCAGGCGCTCCAGCAGATAGGCCGAGCCGTCCTGGCGGGTCAGCGTGATCATGCCCTCGGTCGGCTTGTAGAAGCCGGTGATGCAGTTGAACACGGTGGTCTTGCCGGCGCCGTTCGGCCCGATGAGCGCGGTGATCTCGCCGCGTCTGGCTTCGAAGGAGAGGTCGCCGATGGCGACGAGGCCGCCGAACTTCATCGACAGATGTTCGACCTGAAGGATCGGATATGTCATCTCGCCTGCCGCGTTCATCAGCCGTGACCTTCCTTGGTAAAGGCGGCGGAAATGGCCTTTCTCTGATGCAGGAACGCGGTCGGTTCGCGGCTGCCGACGAAGCCGCGCGGCTTCCACACCATGACGATGATCATGGCGAGCCCGAACAGCAGCATGCGGTAGAGCTCCGGCGTGAAGTCCTGACCGAACACCTGCTTGAGGAACGTCATCTCGCGCAGGATCTCGGTGCCGCCGATCATCACCAGCGCCGCAATCGCTATGCCCATCAGCGAGCCCATGCCGCCGAGCACGACGATGGCGAGAATGATCGCCGATTCCAGGAAAACGAAGGATTCCGGGCTGACGAAACCCTGCCTCGCCGCGAAGAAGGAGCCGGCGAAGCCACCGAACATGGCGCCGATGGCGAAGGCGGTCAGCTTGGTTGTCGTGGTGTTGATGCCGAGCGAGCGACAGGCGATCTCGTCCTCGCGCAACGCCTCCCAGGCCCTGCCGACCGGCATGCGCCGCAGCCGGATGGTGACGAAGGCGGTGAGCAGGCAGAGCAGAACGATGAGATAATAGAGGAAGATCTTGTAGTAGGCGCCCGAGGCGGCCAGCCCGAAGACCTTGCCGAAATAGATGTCCGACGACACGTTGAAGTCGAACAGGCCGAAGAAATCGACCTTCGGGATGCCGGAGATGCCGGCCGAGCCGTTTGTCACCTCGCGCCAGTTGATCAGCACCAGTCGGATGATCTCTCCGAAGGCGAGCGTCACGATGGCGAGATAGTCGCCGCGCAGACGCAGCACCGGAAAGCCGAGGATGACACCCCAGAAGGCGGCCATGATGCCGGCCGCCGGCAACAGGATCCAGAACGACCAGCCGAGTTCGGTGCCGAGCAGCGCGTAGGAATAGGCGCCCACCGCATAGAAGGCGACGTAGCCGAGATCGAGCAGGCCCGCCAGGCCGACCACGATGTTCAGCCCCCAGGCCAGCATCACATAGATGAGGATCTGGATGCCGAAATTGTCGACCCATTTCAGCGAGCCCTGCAGGCCGACCGCCCACAGGATGAAGATCGGGTAGAGGAACAGCGCCAGGATCGCCAGCTTCGTCCCGTTCTTGCGAAGCGCGCCGGGCTCGGCGGCGACCGCCGTCGCCTTGGCCCTGGCCGCGGCACGGGCCGCGATCGCCGGCTGGGCGAAGGCCACGAACAGGAAGCGGCCGGCCATGGTGAGCAGCACCACGATCGCCAGCGTGCCCCAGCGCTGCACCAGGATGAGCTCGTTGCGGATGTTCTGGTCGGTCCTCAGTCCGATGAACAGGACGAACAGGCCGAAGGAGATCAGGCCGGCATAGAGCGCCTGCCGGGCGGCCTCGCTGAAATTGCTTTCGGCGGCGACGCGCTGCGCGGAAACGGCTTGTGCCATGATGTCAGACCTTCTCCACTTCGGGGCGGCCGAGGATGCCGGAGGGCAGGAAGATCAGCACGATGGCGAGGATCGAGAAGGCGGCGACGTCCTTGTAGTCGATGGAGAAATAGGCCGACCACATGCTCTCGATGAAGCCGATCAGCAGGCCGCCGAGCACCGCGCCGGGGATCGAGCCGATGCCGCCCAGCACCGCCGCGGTGAACGCCTTCACGCCCGGCACGAAGCCGTCCGAGAAGACGACCACGCCATAATACATCAGGAACAGCGTGCCGGCGACGGCGGCGAGCGAGGCGCCCATGATGAAGGTGATGGAGATGGTGCGGTCGACGTCGACGCCGAGCAGCGCCGCCATCCTGCGGTCCTGCTCGCAGGCGCGCTGGGCGCGGCCGAGCGCCGTCTTGTTGACGAGGTACCAGAAGATGGCGAGCAGCGAGACAGTGACGATGACGATGATGATCTGCTTGAGGGAGACCGAGATGCCGGCGATGTTGTAGACTTGGCTCACCATCGGCGGGATCGGCTTGTTGCGCGGGCCCTGCGTCACCTGCACGAAATTCGACAGGGCGATCGACATGCCGATGGCGGTGATCAGCGGCGCCAGCCGGAACGAGCCGCGCAGCGGCCGGTAGGCCACCTTCTCGATGGTCCAGTTGTAGAGGCTGGTGAGCAGCATCGCCACGATCATCATGATCAGCAGCGCCACGACCACCGGCACCGAATAGAACATCGCACCGAGGATCAGGAAGACGATCAGCGCCGTGAAGGCTCCGATCATGAAGATGTCGCCATGGGCGAAGTTGATCATGCCGATGATGCCGTAGACCATCGTGTAGCCGATCGCGATCAGCCCGTAGATCGATCCCAGCGTCAGCCCGTTCACAAGCTGCTGGACGAAATATTCCATATTTCTGCGGCTCCCCTGGGATGTCGCCCGGACGGACGCAGCCCTTTTGTTATTCCCTTAGTGGTACGATTTCGAGCCGGGATTGCAATGCGATTCTTGCATTGCCGTGCCCGAAACCGCCCGCTCCCCGATCCGTCTGTTTTGTTGTGGCAGCCCCTTGGATCAGCGCGGACCCTATCATTGGCATAACGCAATGTCTTTGATGAATCGACGCCTTTCACCAAGTCTTGACGGCAAGGATCGCTGCTGGAAAGCCAATTTTCCGTGAATCATTGCACGAAAACGAGAAATCATTCTTTCGTCGTAGAAGTCCGCGAGAGCTTCCGCTGCGTCATTTTACCACGAATCCGTGGGCGAACGGATCGCGGTCGTCGATGACGATGGTGTTGTGTCCGGTCATGCGCGCCCAGCCGCCGATCGAGGGTACGATGCCGGCTCTGCCGCCCACCTCCACCTCGCGCTCGACCCGACCCTTGAATAATGAGCCGATGATGGATTCGTGGACAAAGCTGTCGCCGGCTTTGAGCTTGCCCTTGGCATGGAGCTGCGCCATGCGTGCCGAGGTGCCGGTGCCGCAGGGCGAGCGGTCGATCGCCTTGTCGCCGTAGAAGACCGCGTTGCGCGCGTCGGCCTCCGGCTGTGTCGGTCTGCCGGTCCACAGCATGTGCGACAGCCGGTTGATGCCGGGGTTCTCCGGATGCACGAAAGAATATTTCTCGTTGAGGCGCTGGCGCACGACGGGGCTCCAGGCGATGAGGTCCCCGGCCGAATGATCAGCCATGTCGCGGAAGTTCTCCTGAGGTTCGACGATCGCATAGAAATTGCCGCCATAGGCGACGTCGACGACGATCTCGCCGAGAACCGGGCAGTCCACCGTCAGCCCCTCGGCATGGAGGAAGGACGGCACGTTGGTGATGCGCACCTCCTCGACATATTGGCCCTCCTGCCGGTATTCGGCGACGACTAGCCCCGCCGGCGTGTCGAGCCGCAGCACGCCCGGCGTCTTCGGCCGCACCAAGCCGTGCTCGATGGCCATCGTGACAGTGCCGATGGTGCCGTGGCCGCACATGGGCAGGCAGCCGGAAGTCTCGATGAACAGGATGGCGATGTCGCAGTCGGGCCGGGTCGGCGGGTAGAGGATCGATCCGGACATGACGTCGTGGCCGCGCGGCTCGAACATCAGCCCGGTGCGGATCCAGTCGTACTCGGCGAGGAAATGTGCCCTCCGCTCCATCATGGTCGAGCCTTCGAGCAGCGGCCCGCCGCCGGCGACGAGGCGGACCGGATTGCCGCAGGTGTGGCCGTCGAGGCAGAAGAAGGTGTGGCGGGCCATGGCTGAAACTCTCAAAACCTCTGAGGACTGAACGGCGCCAGATCGATTGCCGGACTCTGGCCCACAACCAGATCGCGGATCAAGCGGCCGGTGGCGGCGGCCTGGGTGAGGCCGAGATGCCCATGGCCGAAGGCGTAGACCATGTTGTCCGCAGCCTGAGATCGGCCGATGACCGGAAGCGAGTCCGGCAGGGACGGGCGAAAGCCCATCCATTCGCGACCGCCGGACGGGTCCAGGCCCGGCAGGAATTGTTTCGCCTTCTCCAGCATCGCCCGCGAGCGGGCGAAATTGGGCGGCCGCCTCAGCCCGGCGAGTTCGACCGCGCCACCGACGCGCAGGCCGGTGTCGAGTGGCGTGATGACGAAACCGTGGCCGGAGAAGATGAGCTGGCGCTTCACGTCGAAGGCGGTTCTCGGCAGCGTGGTGTTGTAGCCGCGCTCGGTCTCCAGCGGAATGCGCTCACCGAGCTGGCGCGCCAGCAGATGCGACCAGGCGCCGGCGGCAACCACCAGGTGCCGCGCCATGATCGTGCGGCCGCCGCGCAACTGGACGACGACCTGGTCTTTCGACCGCATGACCAATCCGACGTCACCCTGGACGAACTTCGCGCCATGGGCTTCGGCATGGCCCCAGACGGCCTTTCCGAGCAGCTTCGGGTCGGCGACGGTCTTCCAGCCCGGAACGAAGGTGCCTTTGACGAAACGTGGCGACAGGCCGGGCTGGAGCTCGGCCAACTCGCCGCCCGCGACATGCCTGAAAGCGATGCCGAAACGGCCGCGCGCTGACCAGCCGGGCAACGACGCCGAGAATTCGGCCTCGCTCTCGTAAAGCTCCAGCGAGCCGTCCTCGCGCAGCATCTTTTGCGTGCCGGAGCGCTCCATCAGGCCCATCCACTCGGCTTCGGCGAGCTTCATCAGCGACGCCTGGGCGGCAAGGCTCGCCTCATAGTTCCTCGGCGAGCCGGCACGCCAGAAGCGGATGAGCCAGGGCAGCAGCTTCGGCAGATAGCCGGGCGGGATGGCGAGCGGCCCGAGCGGATCGGCCAGCCATTTCGGCAACTGCCGGATCATGCCCTTCTGCGCGAGCGGCAGCACGTCGGAGAAGGCGAAGGCAGCCGCGTTGCCGGAGCTGGTCTCCTCGCAGATGCCGGTGCGATCGATGAGCATGACGGAGCGGCCGGCCTCGGCCAGATATGCTGCGGCGCAGATGCCGATGATGCCGGCGCCGACGATGACGATGTTTTCCGCTTCTCCCCGTTCGCGAGGAGAAGGTGCTCCAAGGGAGGGCGAGGGGCGGAGCCCTTCATTTGCCGGCTCTGAATTGCTCGCCACGCTGGTGCCGTCCCTCATCCGCTGCCGCCATCTTCTCCATGCAACGGGCAGAAGGGAACTACGCCGCCTTTGCCACCTGAAGCTTCGGCAGTTCGGGGCGAGTGGCGATCGCGTCCCTGACGATCTTCTCCACGGCGGCGCGGCGCTCGCCCGACAGCGGCTGGCGCGGCATGCGCACGCGGTCGTTGGTGCCGATGGCGAAAACCTCGGCGAGCTTGATGTTCTGGACGAGGTAGGTCGAGACGTCGAGGTCGAGCAGCGGCCGGAACCAGCGGTAGATTTTCAGCGCTTCGTCGCGACGCCCCTGCTTCATCAGTTGATAGATGGCGACGGTCTCCTTCGGAAAGGCGGTTACCAGGCCGGCTACCCAGCCGATGGCGCCGACCGACAGCGCCTCGAAGGCGAGATTGTCGACGCCGGTGAACAGGTCGAAACGATCGCCGAAGCGGTTGATGATGTCGGTGGAGCGGCGGATGTCGTCCGAGGATTCCTTGATCGCGACGAAGAGGGGATCGGCAGTGAGTTCCTCCATCACCTCAACGGTGACGTCGACGCGGTATGCGATGCGGTTGGAATAGATCATCACCGGCAGGCCGCCGGCCGCCGCGACGGCCTTCAGCGTCGCCACGGTCTCCTCGGGGTTGGTGTGGTAGATCGGGCTCGGCACCACCATCAGCCCATCGGCGCCGGCCTTCGCCGCGCGCGCCGCAAGCGCCGCACCGTCGCGTGTCGCCGCCTCGTTGACGGTGAGCAGCACCGGCCGGCCGGCGGCCACCTTCTGCGCCGTCTTCAGCACCTCGATCTTCTCGTCATGGCTCAGCATCGGCCCTTCGCCGAGCGAGCCGGCGACGATGATGCCGTCGCATCCAGCCTCGATCTGCAGTGCGAAGCAGCGCTCCATTTCAGCATGATCCAGCCTGTCGTCCTGCGTGAACTTGCTCGTGACGGCTGGGAAGACACCGTTCCACATGGTTTATCTCCTTCAGATATATCAGTGATATATCTAGAAACGGCTACATTTGTCAATCTGGATTCCAGCGTGATATATCAATGGTATATCAATCAGGGCGTCAGCTTGAATCGGATCGAAATCGCCAACGAGTCGGCCACTGCCCGCGCCTACCGGGCGTTGGAGCGTGCCATCGTGACGCTCGAACTCGCGCCCGGCACGGTCACCACCGAGGGACATCTGATCGAACGTCTCGGCTATGGCCGCACGCCGGTGCGCGAGGCGATCCAGCGGCTCGCCTGGGAGGGGCTGGTCGAGATCAGGCCGCGCGCCGGGCTGGCAGTCTCGCCGCTGCATGCCGGCGACTGGCTGCGCGTGCTCGATGCCCGTACCGGCATCGAGATCGTACTGGCGCGCTCAGCCGCCCGCTTCGCCACCCCGGATGCCGGGGAGCGGTTCCAGGACTCTGCACAGGCCATGCACCGCGCCGTTCTCGCTGCCGACGTGATCGCCTTCCTGGAAGCAGACAAGGCGCTCGACGACGCCATGGCGCTCGCGGCCGACAATCCGTTCGCGGCCCGTCTGGCGGCGCCGCTGCAGACCCATTCGCGCCGCTTCTGGTTCCGCTACCAGCGCGAGACGGGGCTTGCCGAATCGGCTGCCCACCATGTCGAGCTGATCCGCAAGATCCTCGACCGCGACGAGGCCGGCGCCGCCGCCGAAGCCGAACGGCTGATGGTGCTGTTGCGCGGACATGCCCAGGCTGCGATCAGCCGCTGATCGTTTCCGATCGGGCATTGGCTGCTTGCTGCGGTTCCGGTTTGGGCAAGAACAGCCGCTTTTCGCATCATCTGCCGCCTCGATAGGCGTCCTGGGCTTCCGTCGCAGGGGATTTGTTGAAGCCCGGCCATGCCGGCCGTTGACTGCGGCGATGCGGCGGCGAAAACTCCGCCCGCAATTCAGCTCACCACCGGACAGGCGCGGCGACCGAACATGAGGAACGGACAGATGAACATCAGATTGGCGGGCGGCCTCCTGGCAGCGACGGCGACGCTCCTTCCGGCGACGGCTTTCGCCCACACCGGTGTCGGCCCGGCCGGCGGCTTCGCACATGGCCTCGCGCACCCGATCTCCGGCCTCGACCACATGCTCGCCATGGTCATGGTCGGCGTGCTCGCCTGGCAGATCGGCGGCCGTGCGCTGTGGCTGGTGCCGGCCACCTTCGTGCTGGTCATGGCGCTCGGCGGCATGCTCGGCGTCGCCGGCGTCGATCTGCCCTTCGTCGAGGCCGGCATCGCCGTTTCGGTGATCGTGCTCGGCGCGATCGTCGCCGCCGGTATCAAGGCGCCGGTCGCCGCCGCAATGGGGATCGCGGCGCTGTTCGCGGTCTTCCACGGCCATGCCCATGGCAGCGAAATGCCGGCGGATGCCGGTGGCCTCGCCTATGGGTTGGGTTTCATGCTCGGCACCGCGCTGCTGCATCTCGCCGGTATCGGCGCCGGCCTGCTGATCGGCAGGATTGCCGAGCGCCACGGTCCGCTGGCGATGCGCGCCGCCGGCGGCGCGGCCGCGGTGGCCGGTGTCGGCATCCTGACCGGGGTGCTGTAGATCGGCCTCCGCTCCGACCGGCGTATAGCTCCGCGAGCCGCCTGGCCGATCATGTGAGCGGCCAGCGGCAAGAGACGCTGGCAGAGGCCGCGCGAAATCAGTATCGTCGGCGATCTTTTGCACCGTCCGGCACGCCGGGCGGCGTCATGACGCCGGAGCCGATCCATGGAACTCTCTTCGCTTCTGATCTTCGCCGGCGCGCTGCTGGTCGCCGCCGGCTCGCCGGGCCCTAGCATCGCTGCGCTGGTCGCCCGCGTCGTCTCCAAGGGTTTTCGCGACGTTTTTCCGTTCCTGCTCGCCATGTGGATCGGCGAGGCGATCTGGCTGACCTTGGCCGTCTTCGGCCTTGCCTTCGTTGCCCAGACCTTCCATCTGGCCTTCGTCGTCGTGAAATGGCTCGGCGTCGCCTATCTCGCCTATCTCGCCTGGAGGATGTGGACGGCGCCGGTGAAGGCGGATGGCGGCGCGCTGCCCAGAGCGGACGCGCCGGCGAAACTGTTCATGGCCGGCATGGCCGTCACGCTCGGCAATCCGAAGATCATGATGTTCTACCTGGCGCTGCTGCCGACCATCATCGATCTCGCTTCGGTCAGCCTGCTCGGCTGGGCCGAGCTGACGCTCACCATGGCGCTGGTGCTGATCGCCATCGATCTCGCCTGGGTGTTCGCAGCAGCGCAGGCGAGGCGGCTGCTGAAGAGCGAGCGGGCGATGCGCGTTGCCAACCGCATCAGCGCCGCCACCATGGGCGGCGCGGCGGCGGCGATCGCCGCGCGGTCGTGAGGGCCGGCTCGGCCCGCACGGCTAGACTTGTCGGCGATCTCGTCGGTCAGGCGGACTGAGGAATGCGGGCGATGACCTTGATCTCGAAATCGAAGCCGGCCAGCCAGTTCACGCCGACCGCGGTCCAGTTGGGATAGGGCTTCTCGCCGATCGCCTTCAACCGGACCGCGCTGACCGCCTCCCACTGCGTGGCAGGGTCGGTGTGGAAGGAGGTGACGTCGACGACGTCGTCGAACGTGCAGCCGGCCGCCTTCAGCACCGCGTTCAGATTGTCGAAGGCAAGCTGGACCTGCTTTTCGAAGTCAGGCTCGGGTGAACCGTCCTCGCGGCTGCCGACCTGGCCCGAGACGAAAAGAAGGTCGCCTGAACGGATCGCCGCCGAATAGCGGTTGATCTCGTAAAGCGCCTGCCGGCCGGCAGGGAAGATCGCATCACGTTTGGCCATTGTTTTCTCCTGTTGGAACAAGGCAGGCGGAATCTTCCTGCCGTCGCATCGATATGCACCCCGTATGTCGGCATATCGGTACATACGTGACGTATGTCAATGTGCATACGCTACGTATGTCTTTGCATCGCGTTTGTCGGCCGAAGCTGGCACGTTGCCGGAGACGCGGATACCATTGCCTCGCAGGCAATGCAGAGGGAGGGCCGTGGTCTCCGGCGGCTATCCCGCTATTTGCTCGGCGGCAGGGCTTTGCTTGCGGGCCACAATGTAGGGACGATTGTCGTTGCCCCTGGTTGCGTGGCTTTCAGCAGCAAGGATGTCGAACCCTGCGGCCCGTATGAATTGGCGCAGCTCCGCCGCCCGGAAAATTCCGGCATACGGCGCCTTGCCGATTGCGCGCATCGCGGGCAGCAAGGCGAGCCGGACGAGTGGATTCATATCGCCTACGCATGGTGTCTTGGAAATGAACAAGCCGTCGGCCGCAAGCAGGGCATGGATGCGGCGCAGCGTGCCGGGCAGGTCGCGGACCAGATGGAGATAGTTGAATCCCAGGACAGCGTTGAACTGCATGGCTTCGGGCATGAGCTCGTCTGCGGCTGCAACGCGGAAAGCAAGAGCGGGAACGGGAGCCGCGGAGCACTTCTCCTCGGCAATCGCGATCATTCCAGCGGAAATATCCGTCGCAAGATAGCTTTGCACATCGCCTGCAAGCCGGAGCGCCGTCGTTCCTGTTCCGCAACCCAGCTCCAATACGCGGTCGTTTGATCCCAACAGAGCGCGGGTCCGGTCCAGCGTGTGCTCATATCCGGCCGGGTCCGCAATCGCGCCCCGGGCATACTTCCTCGAAGTCCTGTCCCAGAAGCGGGTGTCACTCGCTGTGCCCATGACGGTTTCCACTGTTTCATCGACGGGAACGGGTCGGAAGCGGCGATTTCCTGCCGAGGGTCGGATTTGCCCGGCTGGTGATCTGCATCGAGACATTACCGCGCCATAGCGTGGTATTCGGCGTTCGGCCGCATGTCGACCGCGGCCGCCACGCGGTTAGACATGTTGAAGAAGGCGGCGGTAGCGGCGATGTCCCAGATGTCGCGATCGGAGAATCCCGCCTCGCGCAACGCGGCGCGGTCGGCCTCCTCCACCCTGTCGGGCGTTTCGGTCAGCTTGACGGCGAAGTCCAGCATGGCCCGCTGCTTCGGCGAAAGCTCCGCGGCGCGATAGTTCATCGCCATCATCTCGCCGAGCGCCGGATGGCCGGAGAGTTTTCGCACCGCCGCCCCATGCGCCGTCAGGCAGTAGTAGCAGTGGTTCACCGAGGAGACAGCGACCGCGATCATCTCGCGCTCGAGCTTCGACAGGCCGGAATCGCCCAGCATCAGCTCGTTGTACATCTCGGTGAAGGCGCGCAGCTTCTTCTCGTCGAAGGCATAGGCCCAGAGCACGTTGGGCACGAGGCCGAGCTTCTCCACGCATTTGTCGAAATAGGTTCTTGTCGCCTCGCTCGGTTCCGCCGGCTCGAGCGCCAGCGCGGTGATCTTCTCGGCCATGTCCTGCCTCCTTCGTTGCTGTGACGCCGCTTTTCCTATCGCCCGTCAAACCTTTGTCGCCAATTGCGGGTCATCTGGTACGATAACCGCAAAAGCCTTCGACGGGAGAGGGAAGCAGATAATCATGGCCGCCAGCGTCAAAACCGCATCGGAACTCAAGAAAATGGCGGCCGGGACCGAGAATAAGCCTGCCCGGCTGGCCGACCTGCTGCTCGCCCGAACGCCGGCGGAGGATGTCGCGGCCTATGAGCCGGCCATGCTGCAGCGCGCCGCCGAGCTCGCCGGCAAGGCCGTCGCGGCGCACCGCAAGGGCGACTCGGTCGTGTCGATCGAACGCGACGGCGGAGTGCAGCGCGACGGCAGGCCGGTGACGGTGATCACCGTCGTCAACGACAACATGCCTTTCCTGTTCGATTCGGTGCTCGGTGAAATCACCGACACGGCCGGCGAGCCGGAGCTGGTCACGCATCCGGTGCTGGTCGTTCGGCACGGGCCCGACGGCGTGGAGGAAATCCTTGATGAAGGCGGCTCCGTTCGCGACCACGGCGCCGACCGGCTGAGCGTCATCCACGTCCATGTGAAACCTGTCTCGGCCGAGGAGGCGGACGGGCTGAGGCAGCGGCTGGGCACGGTGCTCGTCCAGGTGCGGGCGGCGACGGCGGACTGGAAGCCGATGCTTGCCCGGCTCGACCATGCGATTTCCGATTACCGCTATGCTCCGGTGCCGCTCGACGCGGGCGCCGTGAAGGAAGCCATCGCATTCCTCGAATGGCTGCGCGACGACAATTTCACCTTCCTCGGCATGCGCGAGTTCCACTACAGCGGGGGCGAGAAGGCCGGCACGCTGGAGCGCTCGGACAAGCGCGGGCTGGGCATCCTGGCCGATCCGGACGTGCGCGTATTGAGGCGCGACAACACCCACAACGGCCAGACCACGCCGGAGATCCGCGCCTTCCTGCACGGACCCGATCCGCTGATCGTCACCAAGGCGAACGCCAAGTCGGTCGTCCACCGCCGCGCCTATCTCGACTACATCGGCGTGAAGACTTACGATTCCAATGGAGATCTGTCGGGCGAACTGCGCATCGTCGGCCTGTTCACCTCGACCGCCTATACGCGCTCGGTGCTGAAGATCCCCTATCTGCGCTCCAAGGCGCAGGCAGTCATCCAGAAATCCGGCTTCGACCCCGCCGACCATTCCGGCAAGGCGCTGATCAACGTGCTGGAATCCTATCCGCGCGACGAGCTGTTCCAGATTCCCGTCCCGATCCTGCGCAAGCACGCCGAGGCGATCCTCGGACTGGTCGAGCGGCCGCGCGTACGCGCCCTGGTGCGCGTCGACCAGTTCGACCGCTTCGTCTCGGTGCTCGTGTTCGTGCCGCGCGACCGCTACGATTCGATCGTGCGCGAGCGGATCGGGCAATATCTGAAGACCGTCTTTGACGGTCGCCTCTCCGCCTATTATCCGGCCTTCCCGGAGGGCGGCCTGGCGCGCGTCCATTTCATCATCGGCCGCTCCGGCGGCAAGACGCCGAAGGTCGAGCAGGCCACGATCGAGGCGGCGATCCGCGGCATCGTGCGCACCTGGGAGGACGGGCTGCGCGACGAAGCCGCCGCCGCGGGCCTCGACGAAAGACTGGCCGGCGTCGCCGCGAAATTCCCCGAGAGCTATCGCGGCTCCTTCACCGCCGTCGAGGCGCTGGCCGATGCCGAGCAGGTCTCCGGCCTGTCGGCGGAAAATCCGATCGCCATCGACTATTATCGCCATGCCGACCAGAAGCCCGGGCAGGCGGCCCTGAAGATCCATCACTACGGGGAACCTGTCGCGCTGTCGCGGCGCGTGCCGATGCTGGAGAACATGGGGTTCCGCGTCATCAGCGAGCGCACCTTCGAAGTGCGCGGCGGAGACGACGCGCTGGTCTTCATCCACGACATGGATTTGGAGAACGCCTTCGGCAAGCCGATCGATCTCTCCGATCGCGGCGCACGCTTCGAGGAGGTGCTGCTCGCCGTCTGGCACGGCGAGGCCGACAATGACGGCTACAACGCGCTGGTCCAGACTGCCGGGCTGTGGTCGCGCGAAATCCTCATCCTGCGCGCCTATGGCCGCTATCTGCAGCAGGCCGGCATACCGCAGAGCCAGGACGTCATCGCCAATGTGCTGAACCGCTATCCGGAAGTCGCGCGCGGCCTGTTCCAGCTGTTCACTGCCCTGTTCGACCCGGCCGCACAGGACGGCGCGGTTACGGCAAAACATCTCAAGGCCAAGATCAAGGATGCGCTGCAGGAGGTACCCAGCCTCGACGACGACACCATCATCCGGCGCTATCTCAACCTGATCG
The DNA here is from genome assembly GCF_059502445.1 of Kumtagia sp. NCBI lineage: Bacteria > Pseudomonadati > Pseudomonadota > Alphaproteobacteria > Hyphomicrobiales > Phyllobacteriaceae > Kumtagia > Kumtagia sp. Next base: position 12,429 of record NZ_JCACER010000069.1, on the reverse strand, counting down.
AAACCTCGCTGCGCACCAATCATTTCGCTGCCGAGACGAAGGGCCGTTCGCTGGCGATCAAGCTCGATTCGCGGGCGCTCGACGGCCTTCCCGACCCCCGGCCGTGGCGCGAGATCTTCGTCTACGGCCCCGAAGTGGAGGGTGTCCACCTGCGCTTCGGCCGGGTGGCGCGGGGCGGCCTGCGCTGGTCCGACCGCGCCCAGGACTACCGCACCGAGGTGCTGGGCCTGGTCAAGGCGCAGCAGGTGAAGAACGCCGTCATCGTCCCGGTCGGCGCCAAGGGCGGCTTCTACCCGAAGCGCCTGCCGCCGAGCTCCAATCGCGACCTCTGGTTCGAGGCGGGCCGGCAGGCCTACATCAACTTCGTTTCCAGCCTGCTCTCGGTCACCGACAACATCGCCGCCGACGGCAGTATCGTGCCCCCGCAGGACGTGGTGCGGCGCGACGGCGACGATCCCTATTTCGTCGTCGCCGCCGACAAGGGCACGGCGACCTTCTCCGACACCGCCAACGCCATCAGCCAGGCGCATGATTTCTGGCTGGACGACGCCTTCGCCTCCGGCGGCTCGGCCGGCTACGACCACAAGAAGATGGGCATCACCGCCAAGGGCGCGTGGGAGGCGGTGAAGCGGCATTTCCGCGAGATGAACCGCGACATCCAGGCCGAGCCGTTTACCGTGGTCGGTGTCGGCGACATGTCGGGCGACGTGTTCGGCAACGGCATGCTCTTGTCCGAGCAGACGCGCCTGATCGCCGCCTTCGACCACCGCGACATCTTCATCGACCCCGATCCGGACCCGGCCGTCTCCTTCGCCGAGCGCAGGCGCATGTTCGACCTGCCGCGCTCGAGCTGGCAGGACTACGACAAGACGAAACTGTCGGCCGGCGGCGCCGTGATCTCGCGCTCGCAGAAAGCGGTGACGCTGAGCGCCGAGGCCGCGGCCGCGATAGGCCTGACCAAGACCACCGCCTCGCCGGCCGAGATCATCAACACCATTCTCAAGGCGCCGGTCGATCTGCTGTGGTTCGGCGGCATCGGCACCTATGTGAAGGCGACCGGCGAGACCAACCAGGAGGTCAGCGACCGCGCCAACGACGCGATCCGCGTCACCGCCGCCGAGGTCCGGGCCAGGGTGATCGGCGAAGGGGCCAATCTCGGCGTCACGCAGCGCGGCCGCATCGAATTCGGCCTGCTCGGGGGTGCCTGCAACTCGGACGCCATCGACAATTCCGGCGGCGTCAACTGCTCCGACGTCGAGGTCAACATCAAGATCGCGCTGGCGTCGGCGATGCGCAAGGACGGGCTCACCCGTCCCGCCCGCGACACGCTGCTTGCGGAGATGACGCCGGACGTCAGCGAATTGGTGCTGGCCAACAACTACCAGCAGACCCTGGCGCTGTCGCTGCAAAGGAAGCGCGGGCTGGCCGACCTGCCGCACCAGGCCCGCTTCATTGCCAATCTCGAGGCCCGCGACCTGCTCGATCGCGCGGTCGAAACGCTGCCCTCGGACGCCGCGCTGGCCGAGCGCCAGGCGCGCGGCGAGCCGCTGACCCGGGCGGAACTCGGCGTATTGCTCGCCTATGCCAAGATCGTGCTGTTCTCCGACCTGCTCGACAGCGACGCGCCGGACGACCCGCATTTCGAGGACGACCTGCTGGCCTATTTCCCGCCCCGCATGGCGAAGAAGTTCAATGCCGAGATATGCGGCCACCGCCTGCGCCGTGAGATCGTCTCGCGTGTTCTCGCCAACGATCTCGTCAATCGCGGCGGCCCGTCCTTCGTGAACCGGCTACAGGATTCGACCGGACGCACGGCAGCCGAGGTGACGCGGGCTTTCGCCGTCGTGCGCGACGGCTTCGCGCTGCCGGCGCTCTATGCCGAGATCGACGCGCTCGACGCAAGGATCGACGGCCAGCTGCAGCTCGAGCTCTATCAATCGGTCGGCCGGCTGCTGTTCATGGAATGCGGCTGGCTGCTCAAGAACGACCACACCAACGCGCCGGTCGGCGAGCGCATCGCCGAACTGCACAAGGCGCGCGCGGCGCTGGAGCCGAAGCTCGTTTCGCTGCTGCCCGCCTACCTCCGTGCAAGGCTCGACGAGCGGCGGCAGGGTTTTGTCCTTGCCGGCGCACCGGAAGGGCTTGCCGAGAAGCTCGCCAATGCCGATGCTGTGCAGACGATCCCCGACATCGCGCTGGTGGCCCGCACCGCCGGCGCCGATATCGTTGAAGCTGCCAAGGCCTTCTTCGCGGTCGGCGAGGCGTTCCGCATCGACCGTATCGAGGACGCGGCGCGGGCGATCGCCACGACCGACTATTACGACGGCATGGCGCTGACGAGGGCGACGGACACGATCGCTGCCGCCGGCCGCGGCATCGCGGTTGCGGCGCTTGCGGCAGACGACGGCAGCGGCGAGCCGGTGGCGCGCTGGCTGGAGGCCGGCGGCGAACGCGTCGCCCGCACCCGCGAGCGGCTGCAGGCGCTCACCGAGGGCGGGGACATCACCGTATCGCGGCTGACCGTGGCGGCGGGGCTGATGCACGATCTGACCGTGGTGTAGGACCGCGCTGATCAGAGATGCCGCTCGACGTCCATCCTCTTGTGCAGGATACGGATGACATCGACGCTGCGGTCGGTCAGCCGATAGAAGACGAAATGTGATCCGACGGGATATTTGAGATAGCCCTCGCGAACGCTGACGGGACGCCCTGTTCTTCGTCCGGCAGCCAGGTCCACCAGCACGGCGACAATGTCATCGTTGTAGCGGTCGGCTTGCTGCACCGACCAGTTGTCGAGGCTATAGACCCAATGCGCTCGAGATCCGCTTCCGCAAGCGGCGATAAATCGGTAGACCGCTTTTTAGCTCGCATGCTTGGAATGCATGCGCTTCAGGAATGCGTCGCTGTCGAACGGCCGCGGTTCACCCGACTGCTCCCCCGCAGCGAGCGCGTCCTGTAGTGCTTTCACCTTTGTTTCATGTTCTTCAAGCAGACGAAGCCCGGCCCGGACCACGTCGCTGGCGGATCCGTAGCGTCCCGTCTTCACCTGCGCGTCGATGAAATCGGTAAAATGGTCGCCAAGCGAGATCGACGTGTTGCGTGCCATGGTTCGTCTCCGGTTGAACCGACAATACCATTCGTTGGTACAGGTGCAAATTGGCGGAACGGATATAGCGATCGAACTGCAACAAGAGACTTGGCATCCGCGCCGAATCTGGCATCGTCGCGCAACCCTACAACGAGGAGCATCCATGACCGCGATCACCGCCGGTGCCGTCCCGAGGCGCGGCATCTGGGGCTGGATGTTCTTCGACTGGGCGGCGCAGCCCTTCTTCACGGTGGTCACCACCTTCATCTTCGGCCCGTATTTCGTCTCGCGCATGGCCAGCAACCCGGCGGAGGGGCAAGCGGCCTGGGGCTATGGTGTGGCCGCCGCCGGGCTCGTCATCGCCATCCTGTCGCCGGTTCTCGGATCGATCGCGGACCAGACGGGGCGCAAGAAGCCGTGGATCATGGCTTTCGCAGCGATCAAGATTCTCTGCCTGTCGATGCTCTGGTTCGCTGCGCCCGGCTCCAGCCTGTTCGTCGTGCTGGTCTTCTTCTGCCTTGCGACCGTGGCGGCGGAATTCTCCATCGTTTTCAACGATTCGATGATGCCGCGCCTGGTCTCGAAAGGCGAGATCGGCCGTGTCTCCAATGTCGCCTGGGGGCTCGGCTATCTCGGTGGCATGATCGCTCTGATCTTCGTCGTGACCATGCTCGCCGCCTCGCCGGAGACGGGCAAGACGATCATCGGCTTGCCGGCGCTGTTCGGACTCGACCCGGTGCAGGGCGAGGACGCCCGCGCCACCGGTCCGCTGGCTGCCCTCTGGTATTTCGTCTTCATCCTGCCGATGCTGTTTTTCACCCCCGACAGCGCCAAGGGCCTCGCGCTCCGTCCGGGCATCCGCGCTGGCCTGACCGAGTTGAAGGCGACCTTGTCCGAAGCGCGGCAACGTATAGGCATCCTGCGCTTCCTCATCGCCCGGATGATCTATCAGGACGGCGTCAATGCGTTGCTGGCTTTGGGCGGTGCCTTCGCGGCCGCGATGTTCGGCTGGACCATCACGGAACTCGGGATATATGGCATCCTGCTCAACATCGTCGCCATTTTTGGCTGCCTGGCAGCAAGCCGGCTGGACACGGCGCTCGGTTCCAAATGGGTGGTGATGACCTCGCTCGTCGTGCTGACCCTGGCCACCGTCGGGATCGTCTCGACCGGTCCGGGCTTTACTCTGTTCGGGCTGGCGGACCTGCCCGTGGAGGATTCGGGCGGCATGTTCGGAACGGCGGCGGAAAAAGCCTATGTGCTCTACGGCCTGTTCATCGGCCTCGCTTTCGGCCCGGTGCAGGCGTCGTCGCGCTCCTATCTGGCCCGCAGCGTCTCGGCCGACGAGGCCGGCCGCTATTTCGGGCTCTACGCCTTGGCCGGGCGGGCGACCAGCTTCCTCGCGCCTTTCCTCGTCGCCACGGTCACGGCGCTCGCCTCGCCGCGCCTCGGCATGGCGATGATCCTGCTCTTCTTCGTGATCGGCATAGCCATTCTCGTCGGCACGCCCTATCCGGCTGACAAGCCGCGCGAATAGCGCCTCGCCGCTACGCCTGTGCCTTACCAAGGCCGCGGCTTGCCAGCGCCGCTGCGATCTCGTCGAGGATGGCCGGATCATCGATGGTCGCCGGCATCGTCCACGGTTCGCTGTCGGCGATCTTCTGCATGGTGGCGCGCAGGATCTTTCCCGACCGCGTCTTCGGCAGCCGCTTGATCACCAGTACGAGCCTCAGCGCCGCCACCGCGCCGATACGCTCACGCATCAGCGCCACGATCTCGCGCTCGATCTCCGCCGGGTCTCGCGCCACGCCTGCGTTGAGCACGACGAAGCCACAGGGAACCTGGCCTTTCATAGCGTCGGCGATGCCGATCACCGCGCATTCGGCGACGTCGGCATGCTCGGCCAGCACCTCCTCCATGCCGCCCGTCGACAGCCGGTGCCCGGCGACGTTGATGATGTCGTCGGTGCGCGCCATGATGAAGAGATAGCCGTCCTCGTCGACGAGCCCGGCATCCGCCGTCTTGTAGTGGCCCGGGAACTCCGCCAGATAGGCGTCGCGAAAGCGCTGGTCGGCGTTCCACAGCGTCGGCAGGCAGCCGGGCGGCAGCGGCAGTTTCAGCACGACATTGCCCAGCGTTCCGGTCGGCACCGGGTGGCCCGCATCGTCAAGCACCCGCACGTCGAAGCCCGGCATCGGCACGCCCGGCGAGCCGTGCTTGACCGGCAGCATGCCGAGGCCGACCGGGTTCTGGGTGATCGGGTGGCCGGTCTCGGTCTGCCACCAGTGGTCGATCACCGGCACCTTGAGCTTGTCCTCCGCCCATTCCAGCGTCGGCGGGTCGGCGCGCTCGCCCGCCAGGAACAGCGTGCGGAAGCCGGAAAGGTCGTATTTCGACACCAACGCGCCCTGCGGGTCCTGGCCCTTGATCGCGCGGAAGGCGGTCGGCGCGGTGAACAGCGCGGCGACGCCATGCTCGGCGATCACCCGCCAGTAGGTGCCGGCGTCGGGCGTGCCGACCGGCTTGCCTTCGAACAGCACCGTGGTGCAGCCGTGCAGCAGCGGCGCGTAGACGATATAGGAGTGCCCCACCACCCAGCCGACGTCGGAGGCCGCCCAGAACACTTCCCCCGGCTCCACCCCGAACTCGTTCTGCATGGTCCATTTCAGCGCAACCATATGGCCGCCATTGTCGCGCACCACGCCCTTCGGCTGGCCGGTGGTCCCGGACGTGTAGAGCACGTAGAGCGGGTCGGTGGCGGCGACCGGCATGCAGTCGACATTGGCGCCGGCCGCGCGCTCGCGCGCCACCTGGTCGGCATAGTCGAGATCGCGGCCTTCGATCAGTTCACAGCGCTGCTGCTCGCGCTGCAGGATGATGCAGCGCCGCGGCTTGTGGCGCGCCATCTCGATGGCGCCGTCGAGCAGCGGCTTGTAGGCGACGACGCGGCCGGGCTCCAGTCCGCAGGAGGCCGAGACGATCACCTTGGGCGCGGCATCGTCGATGCGGGTGGCGAGCTCGCGCGCGGCGAAGCCGCCGAACACCACCGAATGCACCGCCCCCAGCCTGGCGCAGGCCAGCATGGCGAAAGCCGCTTCCGGCACCATCGGCATGTAGATGATGACGCGGTCGCCCTTGCCGACGCCCTGGTTCTTGAGCACCGAGGCGAGCGCCACCACCTCGCGCTTCACCTCGGCATAGGTGAATTTGCGGATCGTGCCGGTGATGGCGCTGTCATGGATCAGCGCCACCTGGTCGGCGCGGCCGCCGGCGACGTGGCGGTCGAGCGCGTTGAAACAGGTGTTGCATTCGGCGCCGACGAACCAGCGGCCGTAGACACCGGCGGCCGGATCGAACACCTTGTCCCAAGGTTTCGTCCAGTCGATCGCGCGCGCGGCCTCGGCCCAGAAACCCTCCGGATCGGCCTTACACGCCGCATAGACCTCGTGATAGCGCGACGCCATCGCTTCTCCTCCCGATCCGGCTCCTCGGGCGCGGACCTTAGCCGCCGCGCCGTCCGATCGTCCATTTGACTATGGGCGCAAGCGGCGCAATGCCGCAATCGACCGAGGCATCGAATGTCCTTTGACAGCGCCGTCCGCTCCTGCTCAATGGCGGCATGTCGAAAGCGCTGTCGCTCGTCATCATCGCGTTGATGGTGATCCAGATCATCAAGCCGCTCGGCCTGCCCGGCCTGCGGCAGCGGCGCGACTTCTGGAAACTGGCAGTTGCGGCGCTGGCCGCCATCTCGCTGACGGTCGTTCTCAGTCACACGACGACGTGAGCGGCAGTTCGGACCGTCTCTCCGCAAACGGCAGGGGAGGGTGATCCGGCCAGCGGCGCCGGTGCTGGTCATAACCCGGCTGGCGCAAACACCTCGACCGGCTCGGTCTGACCTTTCACCACATGGAAGCCGCAAGGCTCGAACCGACGATCCGCGTCGGGCCAGCCTTCGACGAAGGCGGCGCTGACCAGGACGGGGCGTTCCAGCGCCCGGGTCAGGCCCTCGATGCGGAAGGCGATGTTGACGGCATCGCCGAGCGCGGTGTTGATGCCCTTGCCCATCGCCCCGATCGCGGCCTGGCCGACATGCAGGCCGACGCGGCAATCGAGGGCGACGCCATGCTGGGATTTGAGCCGGAGGCGGGTCGGAGAGGCGGGCGCCGCTTCGACCGCCCTAAGCCCCACCGCGGCGAGCAAGGCCTGTTTCCGCGTCTCGGATCCGGTGCCGTGCCAGTAGGCGAAGACGCCGTCGCCGATGAACTTGTCGATGGTGGCGCCGTGGCGCTTCAGGATCGCGTCGCAATCGGCATACCATTCGCTCAGCAGCGCGGCCGTCTCTTCCGCCGTCAGAAGGGCGCAGATCGCCGTGAAGCCTTTCAGGTCGGCGACCAGGATCGTGACCGGCTCGCCCTTCGGCGGCTCCGGGCTCAGGCGCGAGATCTGGGTCCGCTCCTCCGGCGGCAGACCTGCCGCCGCGGAGGTTCCGCTTTCCTCTTCGAAGGCGAGCATGGCGTTGCCGAGGCGGATGCGGTCGCCATTCCGCAGGACGCGGGCCGCGGCAACCGCCATGCCGTTGACGAAGGTGCCGTTGGCGCTGCCGAGATCGACGATCCAGAAACCCGCCTGCTCGTGGCGGATGGAGGCGTGCTGGCGCGACACGCTGGCGTCGGAAAGCCGCACGGATGCGCCTTCGCCGCGGCCGATCAGCGAGGCCTCGCCGAGCTCGTAGGCCGTGCCGCTGGTCAGGTCCCGAACGAGCGCCGGCATCGGCCTGTCACGTCAGCGGCTTCAGGCTGCCGAACACCGTCGGCAGGAACTCGGAGACCGTCGGATGGATGGGCACCGAGCGGACGATGGTGTCGACCTTGGCACCGGCATACATCAGGTCGAGGATGCCGTGCACCACCTCGTCGCCGCTGGCGCCCAGGATCGAGGCGCCGAGAATTCTGCGGCTGTCGGCGTCGACCAGCAATTTCATGAAACCCTCCGTCTCGCCGCGCTCGACGGCGCGGCCGACCCGGGTCATGGCGATGGTGGCGATCAGGCAGTTTTTGCCGGACTTGCGCGCTTCCGTCTCGGTCATGCCGACGCGGCCGAGCGGCGGGTCGGTGTAGAGCGCATAGCAGGGGAAGCGGTCGCTGAGGCGGCGGCGGTCGCCGTCGAGCAGGTTGGCGGCGACGATCTCGTAGTCGTTGTAGGCGGTATGGGTGAAGGCGCCGCGGCCGTTGCAGTCGCCCATCGCCCAGATATGCCCGACATTGGTGCGCAGTTCGTCGTCGACCTTGACGTAACCGCGCTGGTCGGTCTCGACGCCCGCCGCGTCCAGCCCGAGATCGTCGGTGTTGGGGCGGCGCCCGATCGCCAGCAAGACATGGCTGCCCACGACCTCCGGGCTGCCGTCGGTGCAGTCGACGCCGACGGCGATGTCGCTGCCCTGACGCCGGAACCGGATGCACTCCGCCTTCAGGCGGAAGGCGATACCTTCCCTGGCAAGAATGTCGCGGATCGCCTCCGACACATCCTCGTCCTCCCTGGCGGCGAGCCGCGGGCCCTTCTCGACGACGGTGACCTCGCTGCCGAAGCGGCGGAACATCTGTGCGAATTCCAGCCCGATATAGCTGCCGCCGACCACGACCAGATGGCGGGGCAGCTCGTCGAGCTCGAGGATAGAGCTGTTGGTGAGATAGTTTATGTCGTTGACACCCGGCAGGTCGGGCACGACGGCGCGGCCGCCGACATTGAGGAATATCTTCCCGGCCGACAGAACCTTGCCGTCGACCTCCATCTCGGTCGGCGAACGGAAGCGCGCATGACCTTCCATGAAGGTGACGTTTTTCAACCCGTCCAGCCAGTCGCGCAGACTTTTGCGCGAATCCAGCGTCACCTTGTCCTTGCGCGCCTTGACCCGCCGCATGTCCATGCCGACGGCACCGCCGAGCACCACGCCGTAGTCGGCGGCGCGTTGCGCCATCCGGGCGGCATAGGCGCTGGCGACCATGGTCTTTGTCGGCTTGCAGCCGGTGTTGACGCAGGTGCCGCCGAGGAATTTCCGCTCGATCAGGGCAACGCGCTGGCCTGCATTCGCCAGCCGCACCGCCAGCGGCGGCCCGGCCTGGCCGGCACCGACGACGATGGCGTCGTAGGCGGCGCTCATGCGACCGCAGCCATCGCGGCGAGGCCGAGCACCACCGCCACGACGTCCTCCGCTATGGCGATCGGCCGGTCGTTGCCGCCGATCGCCGCGACCAGCCGCTTGCGCGCTTCGTAGCCGCCGAGCGTGCCGATGACCGCGCCGACCGCGCCGGCGATCAGGCCGCCGGCCAGCGCGCCGCCCGCCGTGCCGACGACCGCGCCGCAGAAGGCGCCGCTGACGATGCGGGCGCCGAACTGCTGCGGCACCTTGCGGCTCGGCGTCGAAGGCAGCTGGTCGCCGACGAATTCGACCAGCGCCAGGATGCTCAGGATCCATGGCGTGAAGCGATAGCCCATGAAGGCGGCCCAGGTCTCGGAAAGCGGCAGCCAGCCCAGCGCCGCCCCCCAGCTGACGGCGGCCGGGGCGGTCATGACGCGCAGTCCGGCGACGATGCCGATGACGAGTGCAAGCAGGTAGATCATGGTTTCCGTCCCCTCATCCGCCGCACTACAGCATTCCCGCGACGCGGCCGCAACGGGAAGCGGAATCCCGCTGGCGCCGCAGCCGGTTTTTGCTACCAATTGCGAAGAAGACCGACGGCAACAATTCTGGTTCTGTCATCGCCAAGACATGCTTGCCGCCGAATTTCGCTTTCCAGCCTTCTCCCATTCAGATCAGCCAGAGGGGATTCACCATGCCGTATGTGACGACAAAGGACGGAGTCGAGATTTATTACAAGGACTGGGGGAAGGGACGTCCGGTGGTGTTCAGCCATGGCTGGCCGCTGTGCTCCGACAGCTGGGAGGCGCAGATGTTCCATCTGGCCGCCAACGGTTTTCGCGCCATCGGCCATGACCGGCGCGGCCACGGCCGCTCCAGCCAGCCTTGGGACGGCAACGACATGGACCACTATGCCGACGACCTGGCGGCGGTGATCGACAAGCTCGACCTGAAGGGCGCGGTGCTGTTCGGCTTCTCCACCGGCGGCGGCGAGGTGACGCGTTATGTCGGCCGCCACGGCACGTCGCGGCTCGCCGGCATCGGCCTGATCTCGGCGGTGCCGCCGCTGATGCTGAAGACCGCTGCCAATCCAGGCGGCCTGCCGATCGAGGTGTTCGACGGTATCCGCGCCGGCTCGCTGAAGGATCGCTCGCAGCTCTACAAGGATCTCGCCTCCGGACCGTTCTTCGGCTTCAACCGGCCGGGTGCCACGGCTTCGCAGGGCATGATCGATGCCTTCTGGCTGCAGGGCATGCTCGGAGGCCACAAGAACACCTACGATTCGATCGCCGCGTTCTCGGCGACCGACTTCACCGAGGATCTGAAGAAGTTCGACATCCCGACGCTGCTCATCCACGGCGACGACGACCAGATTGTGCCGATCGACGCGGCGGCGCGCGCCTCCAAAAAGCTGGTGCCGCATGCGGAGCTGAAGGTCTATCCCGGCGCCCCGCACGGCATCACCGACACGCACAAGGACCAGCTCGGCGCCGATCTGCTGGAATTTGTGAAAGGGCTGGGGTGAGGGCGGCGGAAGGTCAAGAGCCGGGGACAGTTTACTTTTTTCCGCCCGCGCCAGCCTTGAAGCGGCACTACCTTTCTGCGGAAACAAAGTAAACTGTCCCCTGAGCACACGTCATCTTCGCCACGCCCTGCTTCGCAGTCTGGCCATTGAAAGAAAAGTGCGGGAAGCGGGGCGCGGGGCCGAGCCTCTATAAGTAAGTACGTGGCGCGGTGACCCGCGCCCCGCCGACGTTCTTGCCCGTCCGCCAACCCGCATTCGCGCAGGTGTTGCGGCCGGGCCCAGGTCTCCAGCTCTCGCCAGCCGCGCGCCTTGCCCTGCCGTCCGGCATGCCCCTTCTGGACGTTTGACGGCAACTTATCTATAAGCCCGCCATTCCGGAAATCGCCGATTTCGAAGACAGGGACGTCATGGCCGGTCATTCACAGTTCAAGAACATCATGCACCGCAAGGGCCGCCAGGACGCGGCCAAGTCGAAGGTGTTTTCCAAGCTGGCGCGCGAGATCACCGTCGCCGCCAAGCTCGGCGTTCCCGACCCGGCTATGAACCCGCGGCTGCGGCTGGCCGTGCAGAATGCCAAGGCCGAATCCATGCCCAAGGACAACATCCAGCGGGCGATCAACAAGGCTGCCGGCGGCGACGCCGAGAACTATGAAGAGGTGCGCTACGAAGGCTACGGCCCGGGCGGCATCGCGCTGATCGTCGAGGCGCTGACCGACAACCGCAACCGCACCGCCTCCAACGTGCGGGCCGCCTTCACCAAGGCCGGCGGGGCGCTCGGCGAGACCGGCTCGGTGTCGTTCCTGTGGGACCGCGTCGGCGAGATTTTCTACAAGCCGCAAGCCGGCGATGCCGACAAGGTGATGGAAGCCGCGATCGACGCCGGTGCCGACGACGTCGCCTCCGACGAGGACGGCCACGTCATCCAGTGCGCTTTCGAGAATGTCGGCGAGGTGTCGAAGGCGCTGGAAGCAGCCCTCGGCGAGGCCGAGAGCGTCAAGATCGTGTGGAAGCCGCAGACCAGCGTGCCGGTCGACGAGGAGCGTGCGCAGTCGCTGATGAAGCTCGTCGCCAATCTCGAGGACGACGACGACGTGCAGAACGTCTACGCCAATTTCGAGGTCGACGAGGCGACGCTGGCCAGGCTGAGCGCGGCGTGAGCGACGCTCCTCCTACAAGGGCGGCTCCGGTCGTCCGCATCACCTACTGCACGCAGTGCCAGTGGCTGCTGCGCGCCGGCTGGATGGCGCAGGAGCTGCTGTCGACCTTCGGCACCGATCTCGGCGAGGTCACGCTGGTCCCCGGCACCGGCGGCGTCTTCACCATCACCTGCGATGATCATCTCGTCTGGGAGCGCAAGCGCGACGGCGGCTTCCCCGATGCCGCGAAGCTGAAGCAGCTAGTGCGCGACGTGATCGATCCGGAGCGCGATCTCGGCCACGCGGATCGCAAGGAAGATCGGCGGCCTTAAGTTCGACCGCTGGCCCTATTGCTGCCGTTGCCGCGGACTGAAAAACGGCCGTGGATGGCGAGCCCATGGCCCCGCCTGCAGGGCAACCGCATATGGCAAGTGGCAAGGAATTCGGTCGCCTTGCACCCCCCCCCCCCCCCCCCCCCCCCCCCCCCCGCCCCGGGGGGGGGGGGGGGGGGGGGGGGGGGGGGGGGGGGGGGGGGGGGGGGGGG
>NZ_JCACER010000068.1:0-35513 GCF_059502445.1 Kumtagia sp. | reverse complement strand
CCCCTTGCGGGGGAGATGTCCGGCAGGACAGAGGGGGGTGCTGTCCCGCCAGCCTGTCCGCTCGGTTAAGGGAAAGACGTGTCCGCTTTGTCCCTGAGGCGCCGACGCGCGGCATGACGGAAGGCCGTCGCTGATGGGTCACGACCTCGTTCCGCCCCGTCAGCGCCGCAACGCCAAATCGATGCGCCGTGTCATGACCGACGCAGAGCTGAAGCTGTGGAACGAGATCCGCGCGCATCGTTTGATGGGGCTTGGCTTCAAACGGCAGGTGCCGATCGGACCCTACATCGTCGATTTCGCCTGCCCGTCTCATCGCCTGATCGTCGAAGTGGATGGCAGCCAGCACGGGGAAGTAGAAAATCAGGCAAAGGACGCAGTGAGGTCGTCCTATCTCGAAGGTCGCGGCTGGACCGTCCTCCGCTTCTGGAACGACGACATCCTCCGCGATATCGACGGTGTCTGTCAGCATGTCGTCATCGCCGCCGGGGCTGGATCAACCGCAGGCCGCGACCGATGTTATGCTGGCGGCAGTCCCAGCGGAGGAGATTGATCCATGATCGACCACACCGGCATTTCCGTATCCGATTTCGACGCCTCGAAAGCCTTCTACGACCAGGCGATGGCGCCGCTCGGCGCCTCGCTGATCATGATGGTGCCGCAGGAGTTCACCGGCGGGGTGAAGGTCGGCGGCTACGGCCGTGAGCGGCCGACCTTCTGGCTGCACCAGGGCGACAAGCCGAAGGACCGGCAGCACATCGCCTTCACCGCGCGCAGCAGAGCCGAGGTCGACGGCTTCCATCAGGCCGCACTGGCCGCCGGGGGCAGGGACAATGGCGCGCCGGGCCTGCGGCCGCACTATCATCCCAACTATTACGGCGCCTTCGTCCTCGACCCGGACGGCAACAACATCGAGGCCGTCTGCCACGAGTTCGAGCCGGCCAGGGGGTGAGCGCGATGAGCCTCGACAACATCCCCCTGTATTCGGGCGGCTGCCAGTGCGGCGCGGTGCGGTTCCGCGTCGAGGGCGCGCTCGGCGACGCCTCGGTCTGCCATTGCCGCATGTGCCAGAAGGCGGCCGGCAATTTCTACCTGCCGCTGGTCTCGGTGCGCGGCGCAAAACTCATCTGGACGCGCGGCGCCCCGAAAAAATTCCGCTCGTCGAATTATGCCTCGCGAGGCTTCTGCGGCGACTGCGGCACGCCGCTCAGCTACGAGGCGCCGGACGGCGTGGCGCTCGCCATCGCCGCCTTCGACAAGCCGGAGGAGATCGCGCCGAAGATGCAGTGGGGCACCGAGGCGAAGCTGCCCTATGTCGACGCCGTCCCCGGCCTGCCCTGCGAGGAGACGATGGCCGACATCGGCGAGGCCCCGTTCCTGGCCGATCTCGTCTCCTACCAGCACCCCGACCACGACACCGACCGCTGGCCACCGGAGGATCGTCCATGAGCGCGCTTCCCCTTACCGGCGGCTGCCAGTGCGGCGCGGTGCGCTATGCCGTCGCCGACCCCGGCCAGGACGCCTATCTCTGCCACTGCCGCATGTGCCAGAAGGCGATGGGAAACTTGTTTTCCGCCATGATCGCCGTTTCACCCAAGGACGTGACCTGGACGCGCGGCCGGCCGGCGACGTTTCGCAGCTCCGACGCCGGCCAGCGCGGTTTCTGCGCCGCCTGCGGCACGCCGCTCTGCTACATCGGCGACCACGGCCATATGGCGATCACCATCGGCTCGCTCGACCATCCCGAGCGCCACAAGCCGAAGTCGCAGGACGGCATCCAGAGCCGCATGCCCTGGTTTGCCGAGCTGACGTCGGTGCGCGACGACGGCGAGACGGGCGGCGGGCCGGATGTCGACTGGGTGGTGGCTGTCCGGCGCAGCAATCGCCAGCATCCCGACCACGACACCGACCAGTGGCCCCCAGAAACCTCGAAGACGGAGGCAAGACCATGACCGACACCGTTCGAACCGGCGGCTGCCAGTGCGGCGCCGTGCGCTACCGCATCCGCGGCGAGCCCGGCCGAGCTTCCATCTGCCATTGCCGCATGTGCCAGAAACAGTTCGGATCGTTCTTCTCGGCACTGGTGACGGCGCCCAAGGACGGCGTCGAATGGGTGCGCGAGGAGCCGAGCTATTTCCGCTCGTCGGTGAACATCGACCGCGGCTTCTGCCAGCGCTGCGGCACGCCGATGACCTATCGCCATCCCGACGGGCTGGAGATCGCCATCGGCACCTTCGACGACCGCTCGGATCTGGCGCCAAAGATCCAGGTGAACCATGCCGCGCGGCTGCCCTGGGTGGACAAGATCTTCGAGGCGCCGGTGCATGACGACCCCGGCTACTACATGCGGCAGGAGCAGATCATCTCCTTCCAGCATCCCGACCACGAGACGCCGGTGTGGCCCGAACACGGACTGAAGCTGTGAGTGAAGCGTTGCGTAGCCTCTATCCCGAGATCGAGCCTTTCGAGACCGGTCTTCTCGACGTCGGCGACGGCCACACCGTCTATTGGGAGCGTGTCGGCACCAGGGGCGCCAAGCCGGCGGTGTTTTTGCATGGCGGCCCCGGCGGCACCATCTCGCCAAAGCATCGCCGCCTGTTCGATCCGGCACTTTACGACGTGGTCCTGTTCGACCAGCGCGGCTGCGGCAAGTCCACGCCGAACGCCTCGCTGGAGGCCAACACCACCTGGCACCTCGTTGCCGACATCGAGCGGCTGCGACAACTGTGCGGCTTCGAAAGCTGGCTGGTGCTCGGCGGCTCGTGGGGTTCCACGCTGGCGCTCGCCTATGCCGAGACGCATCCGGAGCGGGTGAGCGAGCTGGTGGTGCGCGGCATCTACACGCTGACCAAGGCCGAGCTCGCCTGGTATTATCAGTTCGGCGTCTCGGAAATGTTCCCGGACAAATGGGAGCGCTTCGTCGCGCCGATCCCCGAGGCCGAGCGCGGCGACATGATGGCGGCCTACCGCAGGCGGCTGACCGGCACGGACCGCAAGGCGCAGATCGAGGCGGCGCGCGCCTGGAGCCTGTGGGAAGGCGAGACGATCACGCTGCTGCCGGAGCCCGAGACCAGCGACAAGTTCGGCGAGGACGATTTCGCGTTGGCCTTCGCCCGCATCGAGAACCACTATTTCGTGCATGCCGGCTGGATGGAGGAGGGGCAGCTGCTGCGCGATGCGCACAAGCTCGCAGGCATTCCCGGCGTCATCGTGCACGGCCGCTACGACATGCCGTGTCCGGCGAAATATGCCTGGGCTTTGCACAAGGCCTGGCCGGATGCGGAGTTCTTCCTGGTCGAGGGCGCCGGCCATGCCTTCTCCGAGCCGGGCATCCTCGACCGGCTGATCGACGCGACGGACAGGTTTGCGGGCAGGACATCATGACATCTCTCGCCCCTTCGCACCCCCCTCTGTCCTGCCGGACATCTCCCCCGCAAGGGCGGAGATCGGCAGCTTCTACCCTGGCGACTGTCCTGCAACGCTGGCGATTGGCGAAAGCAAACCGGCCGGCTGATCTCCCCCCTTGCGGGGGAGATGTCCGGCAGGACGGAGGGGGGTGCGAAGGGGCGCCTACCGTCGGAAAACTGCAATGAAACGCGAACGCCTCACCCTCTTCGACACCACGCTGCGCGACGGCCAGCAGACGCCGGGCATCGACTTTTCCGTCGAGGACAAGATCGCCATCTCCGCCATGCTCGACCAGTTCGGCATCGACTATGTCGAGGGCGGCTACCCCGGCGCCAATCCGACCGACACCGCCTTCTTCGCCGACAAGCGCACGGCGAGGGCGAAGTTCGTCGCCTTCGGCATGACCAAGCGCGCCGGCGTGTCGGCCTCCAACGATCCCGGCCTCGCGGCACTGCTGCAGGCCAAGTCTGACGCCATCTGCTTCGTCGCAAAAAGCTGGGACTATCACGTGCGGCTGGCGCTCGGCTGCACCAACGAGGAGAACCTCGACGCCATCCGCGCCTCGGTCGAGGTCGCGCGCGCTTCGGCCAAGGAGGCGATGGTCGACTGCGAGCATTTCTTCGACGGCTTCAAGGCCAATGCCGACTATGCATTGGCCTGCGCCAAGACCGCGCTGGAGGCCGGCGCGCGCTGGGTGGTGCTGTGCGACACCAATGGCGGTACGCAGCCCTCGGAAATCCGCGACATCGTCGCAAAAGTGATCGCCGCCGGCATTCCCGGCGAAAACCTCGGCATCCACGCCCATGACGACACCGGCCAGGCGGTGGCGAACTCGCTGGCCGCCGTGGAGGCGGGCGTGCGCCAGATCCAGGGCACGCTGAACGGCATCGGCGAGCGCTGCGGCAACGCCAACCTGATCACGCTGATCCCGACGCTGATGCTGAAGCCCGCCTATGCCGACCGGTTCGAGACCGGCATCTCGGCCGAGGCGCTGGCCGGCATCTCGCGGCTGTCGCGCAATTTCGACGAACTGCTCAACCGCGCACCCGAGTCGCAGGCGCCCTATGTCGGCGCGTCGGCCTTCGCCACCAAGGCCGGCATCCACGCCTCGGCGCTGGTCAAGGACCCCAAGACCTACGAGCACGTGCCGCCGGAGGCGGTCGGCAACCGCCGCAAGGTCATGGTGTCCGACCAGGGCGGCAAGGCCAACTTCATCGCCGAGCTGAAGCGCCGCGGCATCGAGGTGCCGCGCGCCGACCACCGCCTGGATTCGCTGATCGCACAGGTCAAGGAGCGCGAGGCGGAGGGTTATGCCTATGAGGGCGCCGACGCCAGCTTCGAGCTTTTGGCCAGAAAGATCCTGCACGGCCTGCCGGAATTCTTCAGCGTCGCCTCCTTCCGCTGCATGGTCGAGCGCCGCTACGACGCCAACGGCAATCTGAAGACCGTGTCGGAGGCGATCGTCAGGGTGACCATCGACGGCGAGGAGAAGATGTCGGTGGCCGAGGGCCACGGCCCGGTCAACGCGCTCGACATCGCGCTGCGCAAGGATCTCGGCAAATACCAGCACGAGATCGCCGATCTCGAGCTCGCCGACTTCAAGGTGCGCATCCTCAACGGCGGCACCGAGGCGATCACCCGCGTGCTGGTCGAATCGCACGATTCCACCGGCGCGCGCTGGTGGACGGTCGGCGTGTCGGAGAACATCATCGACGCCTCCTTCCAGGCGCTGATGGATTCGATCGTCTTCAAGCTGATGAAGAACCGCGACATGGCCGGGCTGGTGGCGGCGGAGTAGCGGGCTTGGGTCTGTCGAGATTCAGGTCGGAACGAGGCGAAAATGGTGTTTTTCGAGAACCGGAGCGGAGTGTACGAATATGTACATGAGCACCGGAAGCGGAGAAAAACTCCATTTGCAGCCCGTTCTGGCCTGAATATCGACAGACTCTGGTCCATCACCGGAATTGCAGCGGTCCATCACAATTTTTGGATGGTGCTGACCGCCGCATGGGCGCATAGGGGCGCCCATGACCGTCGAAGCCCCGGCACAGGACCGCCACGCCGCCCAGCGCGGCTTCTTCTTCGCGCTCGCCGCCTACAGCTTCTGGGGCGTCCAGCCGATCTTCATGAAGATGCTGGCGCATATCCCCGCCGACGAGGTGGTGGCGCACCGCATCGTCTGGTCGGTGCCGATCGCCGGCGTCGTGCTGCTGCTGCTCGGCCGCACCGCCGACCTGAAGGCGGCGCTGCGCTCGCCTCGCACTCTGATCATGGCGGCGGTGACGGCGGCGCTGATCACCGTCAACTGGGGCATCTATGTCTGGGCGATCGCCGCCGACCGCGCCGTCGAGACGGCGCTCGGCTATTACATCAACCCGCTGGTCAGCGTGGTGATGGGCGCGGCGCTGCTCGGCGAGAAGCTGAGCCGGGCGCAGTTCGTCGCGGTCGGGCTGGCGGTGCTGGCGGTCGCCATCCTCACCGTCCAGGCGGGCGGCCTGCCCTGGGTGTCGCTGGCGCTGGCGCTCACCTTCGCCGTCTACGGCTATCTGCGCAAGACGCTGCCGATCGGCCCCAGCCAGGGGTTTTTCCTCGAAGTGCTGATCCTCTGCCTGCCGGCGCTGGGCTTCATCCTCTGGCTGCAGATGCACGGCGAGGGCCATTTCCTGGCCTCGCAGCCGGGCGACATCGCGCTGCTTCTGATATGCGGCCCCATCACCGCGACGCCGCTGCTGCTCTATGCCTTCGGCGCAAAGCTGCTGCGCTTCTCCACCATCGGCATCATGCAGTATATCGGCCCGTCGATCGTGCTTTTGATCGCCGTCTTCGTGTTCGGCGAGCCGTTCGGCGGGGTGCAGGCGGTGGCCTTCGGCCTGATCTGGGCGGCGCTCGCCATCTATTCGTGGTCGATGTTTTTCCGCCGGCAGGACAAAGGGCAGGGTTGAGGGGAAGCCATGTACACGCTGCACATCGCCAACAAGAACTATTCGTCCTGGTCGCTGCGGCCATGGGTGCTGATGCGCGTGCTCGGCATCCCGTTCGAGGAGCACCAGGTCGAATTCCCGACGGGGTCCAGCTTCACGCTGTTCCGCGCCTTCTCGCCGAACGGCCGCGTGCCCTGCCTGACTGATGACGGCTGGCCGGTCTGGGATTCACTGGCGATCGTCGAATATCTGGCCGAGCGCCATCCCGGCGTGTGGCCCGAGGACGCGAAGGCGCGGGCCTGGGCGCGCTCGGCGGTGGCGGAAATGCACTCCAGCTTCACCGCGCTGCGCAACGACTGCCCGATGAATTGCGGCGTGCGCGTCCGCCCGAAGGAGAAGTCGGCGGCGCTGAAGCAGGATCTCTTCCGCCTCTCCGACCTCTGGAACGACGGCCTTGCGCGCTTCGGCGGGCCGTTCCTCGCCGGCCCGGCCTTCACCGGCGTCGACGCCTACTTCGCGCCCGTCGCCTTCCGCGCGCAATCCTACGGGTTGACCTTTGAAGGCGCCGCTGCGGATTATCCGGCCCGGCTGCTCGGCCTGCCGGCGATGCGCGACTGGTATGCCGCCGGCCTTGCCGAGACCTGGCGCGAGCCCGACCACGAGGCCGAGACCCTTGCTGCCGGCGAGATCGTCGAGGATTTTCGGGCGACGACGTAGCGGCCGCTTGTCGGGCGAGCCTCGAAAGACCCACCAGAGCCGCGGAGCGACCAGCCCCGCTACCTCCCGTCGCCCAGCCTTCGCACCAGATACAGCGTCGTCCCCGCGACGATGAGCGACAGCAGCGTCACGATCCAGAAGCCGGCGGTCTCGTTGAGGAAGGGCAGGCCGCCGACATTCATGCCGAACAGGCCGGAGATGATGGTCATCGGCAAAAGCACGGCGGTCATGACCGACAGCAGGTAGAGCAGCCGGTTGGTCTGCGCCGTCAGCTTGGCCATCAGCTCGTCCTGCAGCAGCCTGGCGCGGCCCTGCAACTGCTCGCTGTCGTGGTTGAGTGCGAAGGACTGGTGCGACAGCCGCGCCGCCATGTCGGCCATTGCCGGCGGCAGGTCGTCGTGATGCGACTGGTCGAGATGGCGGAACAGGCTGGTCAGCGTCGCCATTTGGCGGTGGATGACCACGAGCTTGCGGCGGACCTCGACGAGCGACTGGCGCTCGTTGTGCCAGGAATCGCAGACGATGCGGTCCTCGATGCCGTCGAGTTGCTCGCCGAGGCCGGCAAGCTCCCTGGCCATGCCGTCGAGCGACTGGCTCATCACCGCCTCGATCAGCTCGGCCGGCGAGCGGAACGGCCGCGCGCGGCCGTCGATCTTGGCGCGCACGGCATCGACCGAGCGCAGCGGCTGCTTGCGCGCGCCGATCAGCATCCGCTCGTTGAAGGCGAAGCGGAAATGGCCGAGGCCGCGCGCCTCGTTGGAATAATCGTGCCGCAGGTCGGGCAGGTCGCCATGGAGCCAGCCGTCCTCGAGGTCGATGTGGCAGGCATGGCCGGACGACAGGAACGCGTCGCGCACCGGCGCGGGCAGGGCGGCCTCGGCAGCGATCTCCTTGCGGGCGCGCAGGTCGCCGATGTCGTAGCTGCGCCACGACCAGCCGCCGTTGGCACTGCCCTGCGCGGCGAAGCCGGCGGCATCAAAACGGTAGGTGAAGAACAGGCCGTGCTCGTCGGGCACATGGCCGGACAGCGGTGCGGGCTGGGATTTTACGATGTCGTCCATGGCGGCAGCCCGCTTTTCCCGTCGCTTTCCCTATAACACGACTGCGCCGCCGGCGTGACAGGACGACGTTCGATCACATCTTGTCGATCACCGCCTGCACGCCGTCGGTCGGCGCATCGACGCCGGCACCCTCGACCAGGATCCCCGGCACGATCGCCTCGACCTTGTCGATCACCAGCGGCTGCACTAGGTGCCCGGTGTGGATGAAGCCCTCGGCGCGCATATGGTCCATCAGCGCCAGCATCGGTGCCCAGAAGCCCTCGATATTGGCGAAGACGATGGGCTTGCGGTGGTGGCCGAGCTGCGCCCAGGTCATGATCTCGACGATCTCCTCGACCGTGCCGATGCCGCCCGGCAGCGCCACGAAAGCGTCGGACTGCTCGAACATCCTGTGCTTGCGCTCATGCATGTTCTCGGTGACGATCAGCTCGTCGAGCCGGTCGAGGCCCGCCTCGGTCGCCTCGCGGTTGAGCAGGAAGCGCGGTATGATGCCGGTCACCTTGCCGCCCGCCCGGAGCGCCCCGTCGGCGACGGCGCCCATGATGCCCTTGGTGCCGCCGCCGTAGATCAGCCGAAGCCCGGCTTGCGCCAGCGAGCGGCCGAGCGTGCGCCCCGCCTTCAGATACACTTCGCTGCGGCCGGGCGAGGAACCGCAGTAGACGCAGACGGATCGAATCGTGTTCATGCTGTGATTGGTTAGTATGTCGCCCGCGCCGGTCAAGGGAACAATGGGGCATTTCCTTGTCGGTGCCGTCAAAACACGCTAGACCCCCCTTAATTGGCTAATGGGCACGGGACTATGGTGACTCCGATCAAGGTGCTCCTGTTTCTGGCGGGAGGATCGGCTGCGGCCGCGACGACGGCCTATGTGGCGGGCGTGTTCGACCCCTATCTCAATCCGCCGGCAGCGGAAGCGCCGGCGCAGACGACGCCGAAGGTCGCGGCGCTGCCGCCGGCCGAGGCGCCGCAGGAGAAGGCCGCCGCGCCGGCTGCTGCTACGCCGCCGGCCGAGGTTGCGGCGCCGCAGCCGGAAGTGCAGGTTCCGTCCTTCGATCTGGTGCGCGTGCAGGGCGACGGCTCCATCGTGATCGCCGGCCGCGCCGCGCCGCAGGCTAGGGTCGAGGCGGTCATCGGCTCGCGCGTCATCGGCAGCGCGGTTGCGGGGCCCGACGGCGACTTCGCCATCGCGGTCGACCAGCCGCTGAAACCCGGCAACTACCAGATCGTGCTGCGCTCCACCGCGCCCGGCAATGTCGTGGCGACCTCGACCGAGACGGCCGTGGTTTCCGTCCCGGAGGCGCCGGACGGACAGGTGCTGGCGCTGGTCGAGGCGCCGGGAAAACCGGCTGAGCTGATCACCGTTCCCAAGCCGCGGCAGCCGAATGCGGAGGCGCCTGCGGCCCCCGCTGCCGGAACATCCGACACGACGGCCAAGCCTGCGACGGCAGCCAGGCCGGCGGAGGAGCAGCCCCCCGCCAAGCCCTTGGCACCCGACGGGAAGCCGGCTGTCACCGAGGACCAACCCGCCGCGGCCGGGGACAAACCTGCCACCAGCGAAGCTGCACCGGCGGAAGAGAAGCCGGCCGCTCCGGCCGGCGACCAGGTGGCCGCCGCGCCCAAACCCGCCCCGGCCCAGCCTCCTGTCGAACAGGCCGCCGGCGAGCCGCGCGTTGCCGTCGAGGCGGTGGAGATCGAGGGGCGGCGAATCTTCGTCGCCGGCTCGGCCGATCCCGGCCGGCTGCTGCGCGCCTATGCCAACGAGACCTTGCTCGGCCAGACGACGGCCTCGCCTGCCGGCCGCTTCCTGGTCGAGGCCGAGCGCGACCTGCCGGTCGGCGACTACATCATCCGCGTCGATGCGCTCGAGCCGAACGGTTCCAAGGTCCTGGCGCGCGCCGCCGTGCCGTTCGAGCGCGAGGCCGGCGAGAACATCGCCGCCGTGGCGCCGCATATGCCGCGGGCCGAGCAGGCCCCGGCCGCCGGGGCCAAGCCCGGCGACAAGCCTGCCGCTGCGGCCGCGAGCGAGCAGGCCGCGCAGACCGGGACGGTGCAGCCGCAGGCGCCCGCCGCCACTCCGGCCGAGACCGCGCCGGCTGCCGGCACGGCGGCTGAAACCGCTCCGCAAGCGCCTGCCGCCGCGCAGCCGCAGGCGCCGGAGCAGCCGGCTGTCGCCGCCGACCCGGCCGAGCAGTCCGGCCAGCCTTCCGCCGCGCCGACGGAGGCCTTGGCTCCGAAGCTGCAGAGCGTCGACGGCGCCGTCATCATCCGGCGCGGCGATACGCTGTGGCGCATCTCGCGGCGCGTCTACGGCTACGGCACGCGCTATTCGACCATCTACCTCGCCAACCAGGACCAGATCCGCGATCCCGACCTGATCCTGCCGGGTCAGGTGTTCAGCGTGCCGGAGCGTTCCGGCCAGGGCGAGAAGGCCGATATGACCCGCCTCGGCGCGCAGGCGGTTCCGCCTCCGGTCCGCCAGTAGCGGGCGGGGGCAGGCCGCGTGCGGCCGCATTCGTCGGCTGCCGTCACGCCCATACGGATGCAGGGGAATCGCATATGGAGTTACCCCCACCCCTAACCCCTCCCCTCAAGGGGGAGGGGGATCTTGCCGCAGTTGTGCCAGACTTGAATCGGTGACGATTTCGCTCGGCATGGCGGCCGCAAAGTCCCCCTCCCCCTTGAGGGGAGGGGTTAGGGGTGGGGGTAACCCGCCCGCCGACGCTTCCAGAACTTCCATATGCGATCGCCCTGCATACGGATGGCTTGCGGCTTGACCGGAGCGGCCGTTTGGCTGATGGTCGACGCCATGGCCGACAAGGACACCCATATTGTTTCCCGGTTCGCCGGCATCCCCAAAGGCGGGATGCCGGGATGTCGACCACGCTGACTGATCAGCTGTAATCGCCAACCCTGGCCTCGCCCCCGCGGACGAGGTTTTTTCGGTCTTGAAGGTGCCTCGTCCCGTCCGACACGATGGAGAATCCGATGGCACAGAACATCTACGACAACCCCGACTTCTTCGCCGGTTACAGCCGGATCCCGAGACAGGTGCGCGGCCTCGACGGTGCACCCGAATGGCCGGCCATCCGGGCGATGCTGCCGGCGCTCTCCGGCAAGCGCGTCGTCGATCTGGGATGCGGCTTCGGCTGGGCGTCGCGCTGGATGCGCGAGCAGGGCGCGGCCTCCGTGCTCGGCCTCGACCTGTCGGAGAACATGATCGGCCGGGCGAGGGCGGATACGCGCGATCCCGCAGTAGAATACCGCGTCGCCGATCTCGAGGTCCTGGACCTGCCGAAGGCGGCCTTCGACCTCGCCTACAGCGCGCTGACTTTTCACTACGTCGGGGATTTCGACCGCCTTGTCCGCGTGCTCCATCAGGCGCTGGTTCCCGGCGGGCATCTCGTGTTCACCATCGAGCATCCGATCTTCATGGCGGCGGTCCACCCGCACTGGTTCGCCGACGAGGACGGGCGCAAGACTTGGCCGGTCAATCGCTACTCCGTCGAAGGCGAGCGCCGGACCGACTGGTTCGCCAAGGGCGTGATCAAGCATCACCGGACCATCGGCACGACGCTCAACACGCTGATCCGCGCGGGCTTCGAGATTCTTGGCGTCGAGGAGTTCGCCCCGTCGCGCCAGCAGATCGCCCAGACGCCCGAACTGGCGGAGGAGTTGGAGCGGCCGATGATGCTTCTCGTCTCCGCGCGGCGATAGACCTCCGCCGCTGCGGACGATAAATGTCCGCTGCGGGGCGCAGGAACGGAAATTCCACCCGCCGCCTGCGCGGGGGAACACAAATCCTGAAATCGTCATTCGAGCAGTTGTCGATCCGCACTTCATCGTCTATCGTCGATGGACGATGAAGATGCTGTCGCCCGCCACGCCTGCCGAGTGCCTGCCCGCTGAGCGGCTGGCCGAGCGTCTCGGTGCGCTGTCGCATCGCAAGCGGATGGAGATTCTCCGGTATCTCGCCGCCAGCGACCGCTGCTGCTGCAAGGACGTGGTCGGACGGCTCGATCTCGCCCAGTCGACGGTGTCGCAGCACCTGAAGGTGCTGGTCGAAGCGGGCCTGGTCCGCGTCAAGCCCGACCGGCAGCGCTCCATCTACGAGATCGACCGCGCCGCACTCGCCGCCACCGCGCAAGGGGTCACGGCGTTGGTCGAGGCCTGCTGCGACGAGCCGCAGCCGGTCGGCTGCACGGAACCGCGCATCCGCGAGCTTTGAAAGAACCAAAATCCGACCGCGCGGTTTGGCCGTCGAAGGGGCGGAAGACAGGGAAGAAAAAATTGGCCGAAAAGACTGTCTCGGCGGACTCAGGTTCGACCCTGAAGACGCTCGTTCATCTCTGGCCCTATATGTGGCCGGACGAGCGCGCCGACCTGCGCGCCCGCGTGGTCTGGGCGACCTTCTACCTCATCGTCTCCAAGCTTGTGCTGGTCGCCGTGCCCTATTTCTTCAAATGGGCGACCGATGCGCTGGCCGGCGACGCGCACACGCCGCCGCCGCTGCCGGCCTTCCTGCTGGTGCCGGCGGCGCTGGTCATCGCCTATAACGTCGTGCGGCTGATCCAGGTGGGCTTGAACCAGTTGCGCGACGCGCTGTTCGCCAGCGTGGGCCAGTATGCTGTGAGAAAGCTCGCCTACAAGACCTTCGTGCACATGCACGACCTGTCGCTGCGCTTCCACCTGGAGCGCCGCACCGGCGGCCTGTCGCGCATCATCGAGCGCGGCGTGAAGGGCATCGAGACGATCGTGCGCTTCACCATCCTGAACACGCTGCCGACCGTCCTCGAATTCGCCCTGACGGCGGTCATCTTCGCCGTCGCCTATGGCTGGCTCTATGTCGTGGTCGTCGCCGTCACGGTGCTGCTCTACACCTGGTTCACGGTGTGGGCGAGCGACTGGCGCATCGCCATCCGCCGCGAGATGAACGACAGCGACACCGACGCCAACACCAAGGCGATCGATTCGCTGCTCAACTATGAGACGGTCAAATATTTCAACAACGAGCGCATGGAGGCACAGCGTTTCGACCGTTCCATGGCCCGCTACGAGGTCGCGGCGACAAAGACCTGGACGTCGCTCGGATGGCTGAATTTCGGCCAGGGTGCCATCTTCGGCGCCGGCATGCTGGTGATCATGCTGATGTCGGCGCGCGAGGTGGCGGCGGGCACGCAGACCATCGGCGACTTCGTCTTCGTCAACGCCATGCTGATGCAGCTTTCGGTGCCGCTCAACTTCATCGGCTTCATCTATCGCGAGATCCGCCAGGGCCTGACCGACATCGAGCAGATGTTCGACCTGCTCGACGTGCCGGCCGAGATCGAGGACAGGCCGGACGCCAGGCCGCTCGCCGTGGCCGAGGGCCGCGTCGAGTTTCGCGACGTGCACTTTTCCTACGATCCCAACCGCGAGATTTTGAAGGGCATCAGCTTCGAGGTGCCGGCCGGCAAGACCGTGGCGATCGTCGGTCCGTCGGGCGCCGGCAAGTCGACGATCTCGCGGCTGCTGTTCCGCTTCTACGACGTGCAGTCGGGAAAAATCCTGATCGACGGCCAGGACATCGGCGGCGTCACCCAGGAGAGCCTGCGCTCCGTCATCGGCATGGTGCCGCAGGACACGGTGCTGTTCAACGACACCATCGCCTACAACATCCGCTACGGCCGCTTCGACGCTTCGGCGGAGGACATCCGCCAGGCCGCCGACCTTGCCCAGATCGGCCCGTTCATCGAGCATCTGCCGGGCGGCTACGAGACCATGGTGGGCGAGCGCGGCCTGAAACTGTCGGGCGGCGAGAAGCAGCGCGTGGCGATCGCCCGCACCATCCTCAAGGCGCCGCCGATCCTGATGCTGGACGAAGCGACCTCGGCGCTCGATTCGCACACCGAGCAGGAGATCCAGGCGGCGCTCGACATGGTGAGCCGCGGCCGCACCACCATCGTCATCGCCCACCGCCTGTCGACGGTGATCTCGGCCGACGAGATCATCGTCCTGAAGGACGGCCGCATCGCCGAGCGCGGCCGCCACGCCGAACTGCTGGCGAAGGACGGGCTCTACGCTTCCATGTGGGCGCGCCAGCGCGAGGCGACGGAAGCCGAGGAGCGGCTGCGCATCGCCCGCGAGGGCGACGAATACGGCGTCATCACGCGCCGCCGCACACCCGAGGTGGGGTGATTTCCGTTTCATCGCCTCATCGAGGCCAGGACACTGCATAGGAAGTTACCCCCACCCCTAGCCCCTCCCCACAAGGGGGAGGGGGATCGGCTGGCCTCTGCGCCAGGCGCCAATCGCAGACGATTTCGCTCGGCTGGCTGCCGCAAAGTCCCCCTCCCCCTTGAGGGGAGAGGTTAGGGGGCGGGGGTAGGACGCGGCGAATTCATCGCCGTTTATTATGTAGATTGCCCTGCCACGACCTGGAGAAGATGCGCCGACCCCGAGCCTGTCGAGGGAGAGGCGGAGAAGGCAGATTCTTCTCCGCCCGCCATTCCGCTCAAGGCAGCCGGCTGCGCTCCGCCTGCCGATGCGCTTCCTGCGCCGCCTTGAGCTGCGCCTTGGTGTAGAGCAGCGCATGCGAGGCAAGATCGTGGCCGTCCTCCCAAAGATTGCGCCAGATGCCCAGAATGCCCTCCAGTGGCTGGCCGACGACGCGCGACGAAAAGCTCTCGAAGGTGATCGGCCCCTGATAGCCGGTCCGCACCAGCGCGCGGAACACGCCGGCGAGGTCGATCGAGCCGGAACCGAGATAGCCGCGGTGCGAATCGCCGGTGTGGAAATAGCCGATGTAATCGCCGGTCTCGGCGATGGCCGCGCCGATGTCGGATTCCTCGATGTTCATGTGATAGACGTCGAGATGCACCTTGACGTTTGGCGCGCCGATCCGCTTGCACAGCTCCACGCCCTGCGAGGCGGTGTTCAGCACGTTGGATTCGTAGCGGTTGACCACTTCGAGCCCGATCGTGATGTCGCTGCGCGCCGCGATCTCCGCGACCTCGCCAAGCACGTCGACGGCCATCGCCAGGCCCGCCGCGGTGGTCGGCACGCTGTATTTCTGGAAGGCCGAATAGAGGATGCCGCAGACATGCGTGGCGCCGGTGTCGCGGGCGAGCGTCAGCGCGTCCTCCAGGCGCTTCCTGCCGCGCGCCGCCTTCTCCTTGTCGCCGCTGGAGATGTCGGTGTCGGAGTCCAGTCCCAGGGAAAAATTTATGCCGATGCAGTTCTTTTCGAGCTGGCGGCGGGTGAAGTCTATGTCAAACGAGCGCGGATCGAGGGCCGAAGCCTCGATGAAGTCGTAGCCGACCTCGGCGGTCTTGGCGATCGCCCGCGCGCACTCGTCATTGCTCCATCCGGCTTCCCAGACGAGAGCGTGGACGCCCAGCTTGTTGCTCATGTCTTTTCTCCTCCTGCGTGCAATGTCCTAGCTGTGCCCCGGCGCGGAGTCACGAAGCCTGCTTCATTTTTCCGATGATCTCGGCCATCAGCGCAAGATCGCGACGCGAATCCGCCAGGTCGGTCGCCGGCTTGGTGCCGTCGTGGATATGCCGGTGGAAGACTTCCAACTCGTTGGAGAAGGCGTCGCCGTAGAGCGGGCCGAACGTCCTCGTAACCGGCCCGGCGGCCCCGCTCTCGGTCACTTCCAGGCGCGTCGGCAGGCTGCGGATATAGGGTGTGTCGTAGATGATGCGCACCCGCTTGGTGTTCGACCGCACCTCGATCATCGCGTCGAACAGCCCGAGATCGTCGACCACCGCGTCGTAATAGGCGGCGAAATGCCCATAATCGAAGGTGACGCCGGTGTTGGCGCCGCCATTGGTGCGGTGCGCCGCCACCACGCGCACTGGCTCGCCCAGCAGCCCGCGCATCGCCGAGATGTGGTGCGAGCTCAGCGCGGTGAGGCCTCGATAGGCGCGCACCAGGTCGGCCGGCGCATCGGCGCCCACCACCTCGCGGATCAGCGCCTCGCGCTCGCGGGCGCCGCGCGCCAGCAGGTCCGGATCGATGTCGGTGGGATAGAGGATGTCCTGGCTCTTCTTGAGAAAATGCCGTCCCTCGGAAATCAGGTCGAAGATGCGCACATGGGTGATGTCACCGAAGGCCGGCAGTTCCTCCCTGGCCGCCAGATAGGCCGGGGCATAGCGCCGCATGTAGCCGACGAAGATGGTCTTGGCATAGGTCGACGAGAGCTCCAGCAGCTCGTCGATCTCCCGCACCGTCAGGCAGGCGGGTTTTTCGAGAAGAACATGCTTGTCGGCCCGGATGGCGGCGCGCACGAAGCGGCTGTGCGTCTCGTCGGAGGAGAGGATGAAGACCGCGTCGATGTCCGGCGAGCCGATCAGCGCCTCGGCGGACTCGAAAGCTTTTGCCGTCGGATATTCGGCGCTGCATCGCGCCACCAGGCTTGGCGAGACGTCATAGACGCCGGCGATCTGCCAGCGGTCGCGCTGGTCGGCGAGCACCGGCAGGTGGATCGACTGGGCGACTTCGCCGAGGCCCACAAGGCCGACACGGATCACGGACATTCTTTTTTGCTCCCAGGCATATTTTCTGGTCGGGCATTGAACGAACCGGCGGCGTGTCCCGCCGCCGGCAGGGGGAAGAGGTTTGTCAGGCGGCGCCGGTGACCAGCGCGACGAGTTCGTTGCCGGTCGTCTCGGCGGACTGGACCGTGGCGACCACGCGGCCGGCGCGCATCACCCAGATACGGTCGGACAGGCGCCGTACCTGGTCGAAATTGTGGCTGACCAGGATGACGCTGACGGCCTGCTCGCGCAGCCGCCGGATCAGCGCCTCGACATTGGCGGTCTCCTGCACGCCGAGTGCCGCGGTCGGCTCGTCCATCACCACCACCTTGGCGCCGGAGCCGACGGCGCGGCAGATCGAGATCGCCTGCCGCTGCCCGCCCGACAGGCGGCGCACGCGCGCCGAGACCGACGGCACGTTGATCGAAAGGCGCGACAGCATGGCGCGCGCCTCGCGCTTCATGGCGGGCCTGTCGAGCAAAGCGAGCGGCCCGAACCGGCGGACGATCTCGCGGTTCAGGAACAGGTTCTGGACGACGGTCAATTCGTCGATCAGCGACAGGTTCTGGTGGACCGTCTCGATGCCGGCCTTGCGCGCCTCGTCGGGATTGGCGAACGGGTGCCGCTGTCCGTCGAAGAAGATTTCCCCTTCGTCCGGCACGTTGACGCCGACCAGGCAACGGATCAGCGTCGATTTGCCGGCACCGTTGTCGCCGATGACCGCGGTGACCTCGCCGCCGCGGGCCTCGAAGCTGACGTCGGAGAGCGCCCGCACGCCGCCGAAATGCTTGCTCAGGCCCTTGCAGGCGAGGATCGCTTCGGAAGACGGTTCGCCGATCATCGCTGATACCGCATGATCAGGGCCGCCAGCACCACGATGGCGCCCACCGCCAGGGGTTGGTAGAAGGCCGAGACGCTGAGCAGGGTCAGGCCGTTGACCAGCGCGGTCAGCATCAGCGCGCCGATCGCCGGACCGAGTATGCTGGCGCGGCCGCCGAAAAGGCTGACGCCGCCCAGCACCACCGCGGCCACCGAATTTAGGAGCAGGCTGGTGTTGATGAGGGGTTCGGCCGAGCCGATGCGCGCCACCAGCAGCAGCGAGGCGATGCCGGCGCAGAAGCCGGAAATCGTATAGGCGGCGATCTTGATGCGGTTGGTGCGGATGCCCAGCGAATGGGCGCTTTCGGCCTGGCCGCCGGTCGCCAGCAGATGCACGCCGAAGCGGGTGTGGAACAGCGCGACATGGGCGGCGAGCACCACGCCCGCCGCCACCCAGACCGGATAGCCGAACGGACCGAACGATCCCGACGCCAGTTTCAGCAGAAACGGGCTGCCGACCATGGTCGGCTCGCCGCCCGACAGGATCAGGCCGAGGCCGGTGATGGCGGAAAGCGTGCCCAGCGTCACCACGAAATCGGGAATTTTGCCGACGGTGATCAGCACGCCGTTGAGCAGGCCGACCGCGCTGGTGGCGGCGACCGCGAGCACGCAGGCCGCAAAAATGCCCCAGCCGGCGGCATGCGCGAGGCCGAGCACGATGGCACCCAGCATGACGGCGGCGGCCAGCGACAGGTCGATGCCCGATGTCGCCACCACGAATGTCTGGCCCGTCGCCAGCACCACCAGGATAGCCGCCGCCAGCAGCACTGCCTGCAGATTGGCGACGCTGAGAAATATCGGCTGGGCGATGCCGAACACGATGACCAGCCCGACCAGGCCGACGACCGAGGCCCAGTCGGCCCAGAAGGACAGATCGGTGAGGAGAGCCGTCAGGGAGGTACGGCTCTCCTCGGTCGCGCCCGCCTTTTGAACGGGCGCGTTGTCGGCGGGATTGTTCACTTCAGCATCTCGCGGAAGGGATCGGGATAGTCGCCGCCGGGACGCGGGAAGTTCTTGAGCGAGGCTTCGGCATTGTCCTTGTTGATCAAAAGCACGGGCGCGTCGACCTTGGCGGGCAGGGTGTTGCCCTTGGCCGCCGCGACGCAGGCTTCCACGCCCATCGCGCCGACCACGAACGGATATTGCGCGACGGTTGCCGAGAGCTCGCCGGCGGCGACGGACTTCAGCGCGTCGACGATGCCGTCGAGCCCGATCACCTTGACGTCCTTGCCTGATGTCTGCACGGCGCGCTGGATGCCGAGCGCCATGATGTCGTTGGCGGCGAAGAAACCGGCGAGGTCGGGATGCGCGGCGAGGATGTCGGTGGCGGCCGTCAGCGCCTTCTCGCGGTCCCAGTCGGCGCTGACCTCCACGGCCACCTCGAGCTTGCCTTCGACGGCCTGCTTGAAACCCTTGATGCGGGCGTTGCTGCCGACGTCGCCGACGATGCCGGCGACCAGCGCGACCTTGGAGCCGGCGGGGACGAGCTTCAGCATTTCCTCGCCGGCGAGCACGCCCGCGGCGACATTGTCGGTGCCGATATAGGTGGTGACGGCGAAGCCCGCCGCCTTGGCCTGCTCGGGGTCGATGCTGCTGTCGATGTTGACGATCGGCGCCTTCTTCTGCGCGACCGGCACCAGCGCCTGCACGAGGTTGGAGACGCTGATCGGGTTGACCAGGTAGCAGCCGAAATCCTGCAGAGCCATGGCGGTCAGCTTGTCGGCCTGCCCCGTCGCGTCGCCCATGTTCTGCGCCGCCTGCACGGTCACGGCGGCGCCGATGGCCTTCGCCTGCTCCTCGATGCCCTGGTGCATGTACTGGAAGAACGGATTGTCGAGCCCCTTGATGATGGCCGCGACCTTGGTCCCGTCCTGGGCGTAGGCGGGCAGGGCGGCCAGCAGGCTGGCTCCGACGATCAGGTGATTGAATAAGCGCATCGTTTCTCCTCCTGTTTTATCTGCTTGTCGGCCGGTCGGTTGCGAACCGCCTTGGGCGGCTGCGGGCTGAAGGTGCTTCAAGGTTGAATGGAAAAGCGCCGTGGTCCGAACGTCCGCCATCGCAGCGGGCGGTGAACGGAAATTCCGTCATGTGGCGGAAAACTCGGACCGGCGGGCGGTCCTTCACGGTCTGAAGCCACTGTCTCCTCCCAAAGAGCCGGCTCGAATATCGCTTTCGCGTTTCCGCATGTTTGAGAAAAATTTTACGTGCGTCAATATAAAAATCTCTGCATAGCGATTTTTGGATACGCATGCGGAACGGCAAGGCGCAACCGACGACGGAGTGACGATCGGAAAGGAATCGAATGGAGAACGAACGATGGTCTGCTGGGCGTGATCCGGACCGGACCGGTCAGCTTGGCCGACGGACGAGAAGCGGGCCGATCCCGGCGCCGCTCGCCGCGGGCGCCGAACTCGGCGCCCGCGGCTTCGCTGCATCTATACGATGAAGAAGTCGTTGTTGGTGATGCCAAGCCCGGCCGTCAGCGTGGCAAACAGGACCGAGGCGCCGGCGGCGCTGCCGTTGGCGTCGTAGAACAGGTTGCCGGTATCGGTCTCGTAGATGATGCGCTGGGAGGCGGTCGTCGCCGTCCCGGCGGCGTTGGCGGTGAACTGCGCGGCACTCAGGACGCCCACGCCGACGATCGCGTTGAAGATCGCGTTCTCCAACTGGATCGTATCGTTGACGAAGTTGAAGTCGGTGATGTCGTCGACATTGGTGACGGCATTCAACGCGGTGTTGAACAGGAAGTTGTCGTTGTTTGCCCCGCCGGTCAGGCTGTCGTTGCCGGACCCGCCATTCACTGTATCGTTGCCGTTGCCGCCGTTGATGGTGTCGTTGCCGCCCCCGCCGGTCAGCGTATCGTTGCCGTTGCCGCCGAGGATGACATTGGCACCGTTGTTGCCGGTGAGATTGTCGCCGAAGGCCGAGCCGGTCAGGTTCTCGATCGAGTTGTAGGTGTCGCCGGCTGCCTCGCCGGCGTTCAGCGCGGCATTTGCCAGGTTGGCGGTCACGCCCGCGGCCGCCGTCTGGTAGGAGGCGGTATCGGAACCGGTGCCGCCGGAGTGCGTATCGGCGCCGACACCACCGATGAGCACGTCGTTGCCATTGTTGCCGAACAGGCCGTCATTGCCGCCAAGGCCGACGAGGATGTCGTTGCCGTCGCCGCCGAGGAGGCTGTTTGCGCCGTTGTTGCCGGTCAGCGTGTCGTTGAAGGCGGAGCCCGTAAGGCTCTCGATCGAGTTGTAGGTGTCGCCGGCGGCATCGCCGGTGTTGGCTGCGGGATTGGAGAGATTGGCGACGACGCCGGCCGCAGCGGTGGCATAGGAGGCGCGGTCGGAACCCAGGCCGCCGGAGAGGGTGTCCGCGCCGGCACCGCCGATCAGCACGTCATTGCCGTCCTGGCCGAACAGACCGTCGGCACCGTTGAGGCCGTCGACAACGTCGTTGCCCGCACCTGCGATGAGGCTGTTGATGCCGTTGGTGCCGGTCAGCGTGTCGTCGAAGGCCGAGCCGGTCAGGCTTTCGATGGAGTTGTAGGTATCTCCCGCGGCTTCGCCGGTGTTGGCGGCGGGGGTGGACAGGCTGGCAACCACCCCGGCCGCCGCATTGGCGTAGCTCGCCCGGTCGGATCCGGTGCCGCCCGACAGGTGGTCGTTGCCGAGACCGCCGTCGAGCACGTCGTTGCCGCCGGTGGCGAAGATCTCGTCGCGAACATTGGTTCCCCGGATGGTCTCGTTGTCGTTGTCGCCGAGCACGATCAGCCGGTCGAGCTCGCCGACGCCTGCGTTGAAATCGAACACCTGCAACTGCGAAAGGTCGACGCTTGTGTCGGTCAGCATTTCGACGCGGAACTTGTCCGGCGTGCCGTTGGCGCTGAAGTCGACGACCAGGTTGGCGGCGAGGCCGGCTCCGATCTGGTCGGCGCGGACGGTCACCGAGGTCGCCGGGCTCGGGAACTGTATCTCGATCTCCTCGATCGAGTTCACCGCCGTGTCGACGAGGCTGATGTCGCCCGTCGCCAGGATGCGGTCGAAGTCGGCGCCGCCGTCGATCGAGTCGCTGGTGAACGCATCCAGCCCGCCGCCCTGGAACGTGTCGTCGCCGGCATTGCCCGACGCCACGTCGCGCAGGCTGTCGACGATGATCGTGTCGGCGGCGGCGTCGCTGGTCGAGAAGCGGGTGGCCTGGCGGATCGAGCCGACGACGTCGCCAGTGGTCGAATCGGTGTGGAACGCCCCGATCTTGCCGTTGTTCATGGCGGCGATCGTGATCTCCGATTCGTTGTTGAACGAGCCGCCGACCGTAGAGTTTCCAAGTGCCGCGCCAGTGTTCTGATCGACGAGCGTGACTCTCGTGTCGGTGTCGCTGAACAGGTCGTCGGTGTAGGCGACCGCGATCATGCCGTTCGAAAGCACCGTGGCTGACGGCGCGGTTTCGTTCTGGGTGCTCTGCGTGATGTCGTCCCAGTCGAGGAATGTGCCGGCGGCGTCGAAGCGCGCGAGCGTGATGTCGATGTCCGTGCCGGACCAGCCATTGTCCTCGTAGGCGATGGCGAAGCCGCCATTGTCGAGCGCGACCACGCTGGCATTGCGGTTCACGGTGCCGAATGGGTCGAGCTGCGTCGGCGCCAACCGCACGGAGCCGTCGGCATTGTAGACGGCATACCACATCTCGTTGCTGGAGCCAATGTTCCGGTGCCAGGCGACGGCGAAGCCGCCGTCGTTGAGGCCGGCGACGCTCGGGTTCTGGTCATTGGCGCCACTGGCATCGACCGCGAAGTTCAAGAGCAGGTTGCCGTCGTTGTCGTAGATCCGGAGGTCCACGTCGTTGTCCGTGCCGCCGAAGAAATCCTGGATGGCGACGACGAAGCCGCCGCCGGCCAGGGCGGCCACTTCCGGATCGAGGACGTCTGGCCCGCCTTCGCCGATGCTGGTGTCGGCCCGCACGGTCGCGCCCGTGGTCGTGACGATGCGGAATGACATGTCGGTGCCGGTGTCCGAGAGCACGACGATGTTTCCGTTGCTGAGCTGGGTCACGGCCGCGTCGACGCCGGTGATGCTGAGCGCGTTTCCTGCAATGTCTCCGTCGGCCTCGAAGGTCGTGAGGTCGGCGTGCCCGGCATGATCGCCTACGACGACGACGCCGCCGTCGGACAGGCTGGCGGCGTCGGCACGACTCGTAATGAAGGAAGGATCGATGTTCTCGACGAAACCGAATGAATAGCTTGTGGTGATGGCCATGGATCGAAACTCCTGTTCTGATCAAGGTTGATCCGGATTGCGCGGCGCGCCCGGTCCCCGGGCCGGAATTGGCCGGTTCTCGCGCGGCAAGGGCAGGGCAACAGGCGGCCGTCGGGCGCGGCAAGATCCGCGCTCCGTCTCACGACCGCATCCAGATGAGCCCAGCCGAAACGACCACGGCAACGCGTCAGGTCTCCGGCCCGCGACACGATGGCGTTGGCAGTCCCGCATTACCCAAGGAGCGGACAGCTCAGCGGTCCGCACCGTGGGATGATTTTTGCAGATGTCTCCCGTTCCAGATGCTTGATACTTCAAGCGCCTGGTCTGTTGTTTACCATCTTGCCCCAGCGTCCACGTCTCGGGACGGGCGAAGCTCCAGTAGCAAGGGAGGGAGCCTCAAGATATTGGTTAAACAACTTTTCTTTTTTCTTACATTACGAAAGATATTATGTTCAGACAAGGGGAAATTGCGATTGGATTACACAATCTATGATTGATTATACTTTAAGTATATCCGTGAAATCGCAAAATGTCGTTGCTTGCTAGGTGGTTGGCCGATCGTCGCCAGATTTGGAATGAACGCATCTTTGTTGAAACTGCAACACATGCGTGCTGCTCATCAACCTTGCGTTTCGGTATGATGCCGCCGGCGTCGTCGTCGCGGGTTTGCCGGTGCTCGATTGGCCCCACTTGGCGGTTACCGTTTGCTGCCGCTTCGCCTGCATAACGCGCAATTCCCGTAACCGTCCGAAAGGTCTCGTGCGCGTGTCACGCCAGAGTTTCGGCAATCCTGCCGTGCGGTTTGCCCGGTATTGGATTACGCCCCGCCTCGGGTTGGCTGGCATGAAGAACGGGAGGCGCCGCGTTGCGGCTTGTCGTGCTTTCCCCTACATAGGCGCCATGCTGATCAAGCCGGCCGGAGAGAGATGAGCCTCGTCGACACCGTCAAGAACGCCTTCGTGCCCGTGCATCGCGAGGGCTGGCCTTTCATCGCCGGCTTCGCGGTAGTCGCGCTGCTGCTCGGCCTGTTCTCCACCAGTCTCTTCTGGATCGGGCTGATCCTGACCGGCTGGTGCGCCTATTTCTTCCGCGATCCGCAGCGCGTGACACCCGCCGACGACCGGCTTGTGATCAGTCCGGCCGACGGCGTGGTCTCGGCCGTCGGGCCCGCCGTGCCGCCGCGCGAGCTCGGGCTGGGCACTGGCGAGATGACCCGCATCTCGGTGTTCATGAACGTGTTCTCCTGCCATGTGAACCGCTCGCCCGTGCGCGGCCGCATCGTCAAGATCGAGCACCGGCCTGGAAAGTTCCTCAACGCCGAGCTCGACAAGGCGAGCAGCGAGAACGAGCGCAACGGCGTGGTCATCGACAGCCCGAACGGCACGGTCGCCGCCGTGCAGATCGCCGGCCTTATCGCCCGACGCATCGTCTGCTGGGCGGAGCAGGGCGGTAATATCGGCGTCGGCGAGCGCTTCGGACTGATCCGCTTCGGCTCGCGCGTCGACGTCTTCCTGCCGCAGGGCGCGACCCCGCGCGTCGCCGTCGGCCAGACGGCGGTGGCCGGCGAGACGGTGGTCGCCGAGTTCGGCGGCAGCGCCGCGACGCCGCTGGTCAGGGTTTCCTAGCGTGCCGCGGCCCTTCCAGCGCTTCGAGCCGCACGGCCGCGGCGGCCCGCGCATCCGCGAGATCCCGCTGCGCCTGATGCTGCCCAACCTGATTACCGTGCTGGCGATCTGCGCCGGCTTGTCCGGCATAAGGCTCGCCTTCGAGAACCGCTTCGAGATTGCCGTGGTGATGGTGCTGATCGCGGCCTTTCTCGACGGTATCGACGGGCGCCTCGCCCGCATGCTGAAGGCGACGTCGAAATTCGGCGCGCAGATGGATTCGCTCGCCGACATCGTCAATTTCGGCGTGGCGCCGGCGCTGGTGCTTTATGCCTTCCTGCTCGACCAGGCCGGGTCGCCCGGCTGGATTGCCGCGCTGCTGTTCGCCATCGCCTGCGGGCTCAGGCTGGCGCGCTTCAACGTGCTCGACGAGGATCTGACCCGGCCGGCCTGGCAGGCCGAGTATTTCGTCGGCATTCCCGCGCCGGCCGGCGCCGTCATCGTGCTGCTGCCCATCTACCTGGTCTTCATCGGCGTGGTCGAGCCCAGCCGCACCGCTGCCTTCATCGCCTCCGGCTTTACCATCCTGGTCGCCTTCCTGCTGGTCAGCCGGCTGCCGGTCTGGTCGGCCAAGCGCCTGCGCGTGCCCGGCGACACCGTCATGCCGATGATCCTCGGCGTGGTGTTCTTCGCGCTGCTGCTGTTCACCTATCCCTGGCAGACGCTGTCGGTCGGCGTGCTCGCCTATCTCATATTCCTGCCGCTCAGCGCCGCGGCCTACTCGCGCCGGGCAGCGCGCGAATCCGCCAAGGAACTTGCGCCGGAGCCGCCTCAGCCTTAGCGCTCACGCCGCATTGGCGAGCCCGAGCCGGTCCAGCGCCAGCCGCCGGGTGCCCGCGTAGTCGGTCTTTCCGGTGCCGTGGATGGGGATCTCGTCGACCTGCACGATGTCCTGCGGAAGGGCGAGCTCGGCGATGCCGGCCTGCTTGCCGTGGCGGCGCAGCTCCGCAGGCTCTGCGTTGTCGGCGGTGGTGACCAGCACGATGCGCTCGCCGCGCCGCTTGTCCGGCACGGCGACCACCGCGTGGCGGTCCTCCGGCCAGGCGGTGTGCGCCAGCATCTCGATCGCGCCGAGCGACACCATCTCGCCGGCAATCTTGGCAAAACGCTTCGCCCGGCCGCGGATGGTGAGGAACCCCTCGCGGTCGACCGAGACGATGTCGCCGGTGTCGTGCCACTCGTCCGGAAGGCCTTGAAGCTGGCCGGGCCGGTCGGCCGACATGTAGCCCATCATGACGTTGGGCCCGGCGATCCACAGGCGCCCGCCCTCGGCGACGCCTTCCACCGGCTCCAGCCGCATGCGCATGCCCGGAAGCAGCCGCCCGACCGAGCCCTCGCGGTTGTGCGTCGCCGTGTTGAGCGCCACCACCGGTGCCGCCTCGGTAAGCCCGAAGCCCTCGAGCAGTTGCGTGTCGAAGCGCTCGGCCCAGGTGCGGCGGGTCGAGGCGCGCAACGGCTCGGCGCCGGCCACCGCGAAGCGCAGGCTGGAGAAGTCGCCGTCGTCGGCGGCGTTGGCATAGGCGGCGAGAAAGGTGTCGGTCGCGAACAGGATGGTCGGCCGGCGTTTCGCTGCCGTCTGCGGGATCTGCTTGTAGTGCAGCGGCGAGGGATAGAGCAGCGTCCTGACGCCGGTGAGCAGCGGCAGGATCAGCCCGCCGAGCAGGCCGAAGGCGTGGAACACCGGCAGCACGTTCATGACGAAGTCGCGGGGGCCGATCGCCAGCCGCGATTCCACCTGCATGGCGTTGGCGATGAGGTTCCGGTGCGACAGCACGACGGCCTTCGGCGTCCCCTCGGAGCCGGAGGTGAACATGATCAGCGCCGGCGCACCGGCGTGCTGCGCGCCTACGGAGTTGCGCCAGAACAACGCCGCGACCAGCCGGTCGAAGCTGCTGATGCCGTCGCGCAGGTCCTCGATCCAGACGAACCGCGCCCCGCCGGCCTTGGCGGCCTCGACGATGTCGTCCAGCCCAGCCTTCTCGACGAAGGCGCGCGACGACACGATGGTGCGGATCGGAGCCGTGCGCACCGCCGAGGTCACGTTGGCCGGGCCGGCCGTATAATTCACCATCGCCGCGACGCGCCCGGCCGACATCAAGGCAAGCAGCGTCAGCGCGAACCCGTTGGAGTTGGGCAGGAGCACGCCTACCGGCTCGCCCGGCGCGGTGATGCGGGCGAAGCGCCCGGCGAAGATGCGGGCCGCCATCAGCAGCTGGCGGTAGCTCAGGGTTCCGCTGACCACGTCCTCGACGATCGGCCGGTCGGCGCCGAAGCGGCGGCTTGCCGTCTGCACTGCCTGGAACAGCGTCAGCCCGGCATAGGGCACGCGGCTGCGCACCTCGGCGACGCGGTCGAAGACGGCGCCGGAAGCGGTCGGCGTCGCCGCCCCGGCCCGGCTCACCAGTTCCGCTACGGTCAGCGGCTCGGCCGCACCGATGCGCAGGCGCGGCAGCAGGCGGCGCGGCGCGTCGGCTTCGTCGATCAGCGAGAAGGGCAGGCGGCGGGCGCCGTCGATGAAGATCGGGACGACGCGCGCATCGCCCTGCAGGGCGATGCGCGCCACGGCGCGGTAGAGGCGGAAGGCGCGCACCTCCGGCTCGACGGTCTCGGGCATGTAGACGGCGATCCTGCCCTTGCGCTTCAGCACCCGCACCAGCCGGCGGCTGACGAAGACATGCTCGGCGTTGAAGGCGATGGTGCGCGCCAGCTCGCGCCACGGCTCGAGCCAGGCGGCCCGCGCCGCCCGCTCGTCGAGGATGTGCAGCGTGTCGCCCGGCAGCAGCGCCAGCATCAGCGCCGGATCGAGGCGCGACTGGTGCGTCACCACGTAGACGACCGGAGCGTCGGCGCGGCGCGCCAGGCGGATCTGCCCGTCGTCGATGCGATAGGCGAGCTTGAGCGGAACGTAGAGCAGCGCCTGGTGCAGCGACAGGCCGAGCCGGAACACCTGCAGCAGGGCGAATGCCAGATAGGCTGCGGCGAGCGTGCCGAGTACAATGCCAGTCAGGATCATGCCGCGCCTCCCAACCCGTGCTCGTCCGGCGCATCCTCGCCGGACGGCCGCCGGAAAGGTAGTCGATCGGCAACCTACGTCAATGCACATGCCCGGCATCGGGCCGGGGCCTCAAAAAAAAGCCAGCCCGAAAGCTGGCTCGAAGGGGGACGGGCTAGGGGGTGGGCTTGGGGGAAGGGGTGCCCGTCTGCGCCTCAAACGCCGTTGCCGTGCAATTGTTCCGCGCGGCGGACAACTTTTTATCCTGCCCGGACCTCCTTGCGGGCACGGCCTTCGAGCCAGTCTCGGCCCGTGTGCCAGAACACGGCGGCAAGCACGATCGCACCGCCCATCACGCTCTCGCGCGGCGGGATCTCCGCCAGGAACAGCCAGGCGAAGAGGATGGCGCAGGGCAGTTCCGCGAGCCCCAGCAGGGCGGATTCCGCTGCCGGCAGCAGCCGCGCCCCCTCGGTCCAGAGGATGACCGCGATCGCGAACGATGCGCCGAAGGCCACGAGAAGCAGGACGTCGCGGTCGCCGACGACGAGCGGATCGGCGACGACCCAGCCGAGCAGGAAGAGCAGAAAGGCCGAAACGGCGCCCGCCCATACCACGGGGACACCGCGGAACATCCGGATCATGACGATATAGAGGGCGCTCAGCACCGTCATGACCATGGCGAGCACATCGCCGAGCGACGCCCCGCGGTGGATGCCGGAAAACACCATGACCGAGACGCCGGCCAGCGCCAGCGCGGCGGTCAGCAGCGTGCGCGAGCCCATGCGCTCCGCCAGGAGAAGCCAGCCGAGCAGGGCCGCGACGAACGGCACGGTCGCATAGATGATCGTCACATTGGCGACGTAGGAGAGCTTGAAGGCGGAGATGAAGGCGACGCTTGCCGCCGCGCCGACGATCGCCAGCGCCCAGCCGCGCCAGCCGAGCTTCAAGCTCCGGCGCAGCTTGCCGTGCCGGCTACGCCACAGCACGTAGAGGCCGATGAGAAGCGACCCGACCAGGCCGCGCCAGCACGCGATCACCAGCGGGTCGGCCGTGATCGACTTCGTCAGCACGCCGGCCAGCCCGAACGTGACCGCGGATGCGGCGATCAGCACCACGCCGAGTCGCCGTTCGTGCCGTGACCTGGCGTCCATTCCCGCCTTCCGGATCGAGATCATCGGCCACGATAGAGCGCCGGTCCCGACAGCATAGTGTCAGGAGACGATCGGCTCCAGGCCTCCCCGCGCCGTCAGCCGCGCCGGCGGAACTGTTCCCCGCCGATGATCAGCAGGCCCGCGAGCATGATCAGGGCGGCACCGGCGAAGACCTCCTGGCGCGGCACGTCGTTCCAGATCAGGTAGCCGAAGGCGAAGGACCAGACCAGCGAGGTGTATTCGAACGGCGCGATCACCGAGGCGGCGGCGCGCTTCATGCCTTCGAACAGCGCGAACTGCGCGGCGCCGCCGAAGAAGCCGACCAGCACCAGCAGGGCGATCTCGCCGGGGCCCGGCGTCTGCCACAGCATGACCAGCGGCACGGTGGCCGCCACCAGCGAGAAGCCGTTGTTGAGCACGAGTTGCACCATGGTCCGCTCGTTCAGCGCGATCTTGCGCAAAAGCACGATCGACAGCGCCCACAAGAAGGCGGCGGCGAGCACCAGCAGCACCGGCAGGGTGATGCCGAGGCTCGCCGGGTCGCAGGCGATGAAGACGCCGATGAAGCCGATGACGACGGCCGCCCAGCGCAGCAGCGGCACTTCCTCACGAAGAATGAACACCGACAGCACCGTCACGATGACCGGCGCGGCGAAGTAGATGGTGGTCATCTCGGCGAGCTGCAGGTCCTTGGCCGCGGTGTAGTAGCAGAGCCAGGCGCCGAGGATGATCAGGCTGCGCAGGAACATGGCGCCGATGATCGGCGAGCGCGCCGTGTCGCGGAAGAGCTTGACGCCGCCGGCCGCGGCGCAGCCGGCCAGGATGACGGCGCTGCGGACGAACAGGATCTGCCACACCGACATGCCCGCCACCAGCAGCTTGATCGAGGCGTCCTGCGCCGAGAACAGGAAGTAGGCGATGCTGGTCAGCAGGATGCCGGCAAAGACGCGCTCGGCCGGTTGAGCGGACAGGATGTTCGACATGAGCGCTTGCCGTGGAAATGCCGCGCGGGCGCGCGGCCGAGTGGCGCTCACGCTATACGAGGCTGCGCCTGCCGCGCTGCACCACGGCTTGCCGAGAGTTGGGGCAGGGACGGCCGCCGCGCCGCAGGCGATCGGCGGGGCGCCGGACGCGCTGTCGATCGGCCTCTACGCCGGCTGCTGGTAGGCGACGAAACGGTCGTTCTGGGCCTGGTAGATCAGCCCGGTCTCGGTGAGCCCGGGGCTGGCGAGCGGCAGTATCTTCGCGGCGACCTCCGAGGGGTGCGGCAGCGTCATCGGATCCTCGCCCGGCACGGCCTGCGCCCGCATCGCCGTGCGCGTGCGGCCCGGATCGAAGGCGTTGACGCGCAGCGGCATGTTTTTCGTCTCGTCCGCCCAGGAGCGCGTCAGCGTCTCCACCGCCGCCTTGGAAGCCGCGTACGGTCCCCAGAAGGCGCGCGCCGTATGCGCCGCGTTGGACGACA
Source organism: Kumtagia sp. (assembly GCF_059502445.1). NCBI lineage: Bacteria > Pseudomonadati > Pseudomonadota > Alphaproteobacteria > Hyphomicrobiales > Phyllobacteriaceae > Kumtagia > Kumtagia sp. The sequence goes on along the minus strand of NZ_JCACER010000068.1, from coordinate 5,502 downwards.
GCACGATGGCGCGGCCGGCGTCGGACAATCTCAGCAGCGGATCGACCGAGCGGATCAGCCGCCACGTCGAGGTGACGTTGATGGTCATCACCTTGTCGAAGGTCTTTGCCTCGACATGGCCGATCGGCGAGATGGTGCCGAGCACGCCGGCATTGGCGACGAGAATGTCGAGCTTGCCCCAGCGCTCGTGGATGGCGCCGCCGAGCCGGTCGATGCCGGGCATGTCGGCGAGGTCGAGCGGCACCAGCGTTGTCTGGCCGCCGGCGGCCTTGATCTCGTCGTCGAGCTCTTCCAGCCCGCCGACGGTGCGGGCGACGGCGATGACGTGCGCGCCCGCCGCGGCGAGATGCTTTGCGGTGAAATAGCCGATGCCGCGCGAGGCGCCGGTGACCAGCGCGATGCGGCCGGAGAGATCGGGGGCAGGGGACATGCGGGCATCCGGTTGGACAGTTTCTACAGCGGCACCAGATAGGACGAATCCGCCGACGGCGAAACCCCGGAAAGGCGGGCGCCTTGCCGCGCCCTTGCCCGGAGAATTTTCGCGCCCCATCTCGGAAGCCGGCCGCGTCCCGCGTCCTTGGGTGCAAACGGCAAAAGGAGTTTTAAGCAATGGGCAGAACCGCCGCAATCCTCGTCGCCCGGCTGATCTTCGCCGGCGCCTTCGCCATGGCCGCGGCCTTCAAGTTCGCCGGCATGGCGGACACGGCCGGCTACATCGCCGCGGCCGGCTTTCCGTTCCCGCTGCTGCTGGCCTGGCTGGCGGCAATCTTCGAGGTGGCGCTGGTGCTGGCCTTCCTGACCGGCGCCTATTTCTCGAATGCCGCGCTGCTCGCCGGCGCCTATGTGATCTTCCTCGCCTTCGCCTTCCATGGCCCGAACCGCTGGGAGGGCAACCAGGTCGAGTTCGGCTTCTTCGTCGACCATTCCACCTTTTTGGCGGGGCTGCTCTATGCGGCTGTGCATGGGCCGGGGGAGAAACTCGTGCTTCTTCGGCAAGGGAGACAAAGCCACCCTAGATAGGGCAAGCTGCAAACCCTATTGCCCAGATAGGACATTCCACGGTCGGATAGCAGGAAACCAAACGCCGGGAGCCATGTGGTTGCCCATGTTCGGTCGGACGTGATGTTGATCCAGATCATCTAGCTTTTCGATGATCGTCACGATGTGGCTTGGAAGTTCGGTGTCGCTAAAGAAGGCTCGTCGAACAAATTCCTCGGCTTCGGCCTTGTTGGAAGCCGTAGCTCCGATGCCCATGGTCGTTCCCGCGGGGAGCTCTTCAGAGTCCTCGCCGATGAAATTGATCCAGTACAGCCGCAACATTTGAATAGATATTCATCCCCCGCCCGCCAGCAGCGACAGCGTCCGCACATTGTCGGCCCCGTCGAAATCGGCGAGGCGGGTCGGGTATTCGTTGGAGAAGCAGGCGTCGCAGAACTGCGGCTGCTCGGCGTTGCGGTTCGCCTCGCCGACGGCGCGGTAGAGCCCGTCGAGCGACAGGAAGCCGAGCGAATCGACGCGGATGAAGTCGGCCATCTCCTCCACCGACATGCGCGACGCCAGCAGTTTTGCCTTCTCCGGCGTGTCGACGCCGTAGAAGCAGGAGGCGCGAGTCGGCGGCGAGGCGATGCGCATATGCACCTCCTTCGCGCCGGCGTCGCGCACCATCTGCACGATCTTCTGGCTGGTGGTGCCGCGCACGATGGAATCGTCGACCAGCACGACGCGCTTGCCCTCGATGATGCGGCGGTTGGCATTGTGCTTCAGCTTCACGCCCATGTGGCGGATCGAATCTCCCGGCGCGATGAAGGTGCGCCCGACATAGTGGTTGCGGATGATGCCAAGCTCGAACGGGATGCCGGCCGCCTGGGAAAAGCCGATCGCGGCGGGCGTGCCGGAATCGGGAACCGGCACGACGATGTCGGCCTCGACCGGGCTCTCGGCCGCCAGCTCGGCGCCGATGCGCTTGCGGACATCGTAGACGTTGCGGCCCTCGACCGACGAATCCGGGCGGGCGAAATAGACATATTCGAACACGCAGAAGCGGGATTTCTGCGGCTCGAAGGGAAAGTGGCTCTCGATGCCCTTGGAGGTGACGACCACCATCTCGCCGGGCTTGAGGTCGCGCACGAAGCGGGCGCCGATGATGTCGAGCGCGCAGGTCTCGGAGGCGAGAATCCAGGCGCCGTCGAGGTCGCCCAGCACGAGCGGGCGGATGCCCAGCGGATCGCGCACGCCGATCATCTTCTTGGACGTCAGCGCCACCAGCGAGAAGGCGCCCTCGAGCTGGCGGATCGCCTCGATGAAGCGCGAATTGATGTCGCGCTCCTTGCTGGTGGCGACCAGGTGCAGGATGGTCTCGGTGTCCGAGGTCGAGGAGAAGATGGCGCCCTGCTTCTGCAAGGTGCGCTGCACGGTGAGCGCGTTGGTGATGTTGCCGTTGTGGGCGACGGCCAGGCCGCCGGTCGACAGTTCGGCGAAGAAGGGCTGCACGTTGCGCAGGCCGGCACCGCCGGTGGTGGCGTAGCGTGTATGGCCGATGGCGCGGGTGCCGGGCAGGCGGTCGATCACCGACTGCTTGGTGAAGGTGTCGCCGATCAGGCCGACATGCCGCTCGACATGGAACTGCGTGCCGTCGAAGGAGACGATGCCGGCCGCCTCCTGGCCGCGATGCTGCAGCGCATGCAGGCCGAGCGTGACGATCGCCGCGGCGTCCTGCCGGCCCAAAATGCCGAACACGCCGCATTCGTCATGAAAATGGTCGTCGGCCTCGGCGGCGAGGAGAGTTTCTGCGTCTGCCATCGGGGCACGCCCACCCAGTGTCGGAAAACCGTCATATAGGGCAAGCCGCCGCCCAATGCCAATGACAAATCTGCGCGGTCCTCGTTGACCTCCGGGCGCGCCGCCCCAGATGCGCGGACGACACAGCGGAGGCGATGATGCTTCGAATCGGTTCGATCGTCTGGGGCGTGCGCGATGTTCGCCGCGCCATCGAGTTCTGGACGCAGGCGCTGGCCTATCGCCCGCTTCGCGAGCCGTCCGAGGACTGGGCCATCCTCGTGCCGCGTGACGGACGGGGCGTGCAGTTGGCGATCAAGCTGGTGACCTCGGATGCCGAGACCCACCAGCGCCACCACCTCGATCTTTATGCGGATGATGCGGCAGCGGAAGTGGAGCGGCTGCTCGCGCTCGGTGCCAGCGGGGTGGACTGGCGCTATCCGCCGGGCGCCGACTACGTGGTTCTGGCCGACCCCGACGGCAACACCTTCTGCGTGGTGGAGAAGAAAGGACTGTCCTGACGGCTCCGCGTCCGCTGCCGGTTAGTTGTTCGCCGGCGGCGTTTCGGCCGGAGGCGTCTCGGCCGGCGGATTGTCGGCCGGGGCGGTGTCGGCGGGCGGCGCGTCGGCGTCGGGTGCCTCCGCATCCGGCTGCGGCGCCTCGGGCGCGGTTTCGCCGGGAACGATCCGCTTCAAAATGGAGTTCTCGGGGTCGGCCGGCAGGAAACCTTCCAGCCAGGTGCCGACGCTTTCCAGCATCGGCCGCGACTTGGCGTCGGCGATCCAGGCCGGGCGCTGCGCTCCGATCAGCCAGTCGAAGAACAACAGGGCGATCGCCACGACCAGCACGCCGCGCGCCGCGCCGTAGAGGAAGCCGAGCGTGCGGTCGAGCGCGCCGATGCGCGAATCGATGATCAGGTCGGCGATCTTCATGGTGATCAGCGACACGATGATCAGCGCCACCACGAACACGATGCCGGCCGCCGCCGCCATCGCCAGCTGGTCGTTGTCGATATAGGGCTGCACGTAGGGCAGGACCGGCCGGTAGAAGAAATAGGCCGCCGCCGCCGCGGCGATCCACGAGGCGATCGACAGGATCTCGCGCGAGAAGCCGCGAACCATGGCGAGCATCGCCGAGACGAGCGTGAAGCCGACCAGGACTCCGTCAAGCAGTGTTATCGGCATCCATTCCCCACTTCATCCCCCTGCGGGACCGCCCAGCGCCTCGCAGGCATTTTTTTCGTCCCGTCAGTCGTCCGCGTCGCGACGCAGCGAGCCGGCGATCCGGACCACCAGGTCCGCCAGCGTGGCCGGCTGGAACAGGCGGTCGTTGCCGCCGGTATCCTCGCTGCCGCGCGGCAGGACAGCCTGCCCGAAGCCCAGCTTCTCCGCTTCCTTCAGACGCTGCTGCGCATGCGCGACAGGCCGGATCGCACTCGAAAGGCTGATTTCGCCGAAATAGACGCAATCGGCCGGCAGGGCAAGGCCGGTCAGGGACGAGACCAGCGCCGCCGCGACCGCGAGGTCGGCGGCCGGTTCGGTGATGCGGTAGCCGCCGGCGACGTTGAGATAGACGTCGTGCTGGCCGAAGCGCACGCCGCAATGCGCCTCCAGCACCGCCAGCACCATGGCGAGCCTTGCCGAATCCCAGCCGACGACGGCACGCCGCGGCGTTCCGAGCGAGGTCGGCGCCACCAGCGCCTGGATTTCGACCAGCACCGGCCGCGTGCCTTCGATACCGGCGAAAACGGCCGCTCCGGGCGCCGCCGTGTGGCGCTCGCCGAGGAACAGCTCCGAGGGGTTAGACACCTCGCGCAGGCCCTTGTCGCCCATCTCGAACACGCCGATCTCGTCGGTGGGGCCGAATCGGTTCTTGACGGTGCGCAGGATGCGGAAGTGGTGGCCGCCTTCGCCCTCGAAATAGAGCACGGCGTCGACCATGTGCTCGACCACGCGCGGGCCGGCGATCTGGCCCTCCTTGGTGACGTGGCCGACCAGCACGATCGCCGCGCCCGTCGATTTCGCGTAGCGGATCATGGTTTGCGCCGCCGCGCGCACCTGGGTGACCGTGCCCGGCGCCGAATCGGCGGCGTCGGTCCACAGCGTCTGGATCGAATCGAGGATGACGAGGTCCGGCCGGCGGCCGTCGGCGATGGTGGCCAGAATGTCCTCGACATTGGTCTCGGCCGCGAGCTCGACCGCCGAGGAGGCGACGCCGAGGCGCTGCGCCCGCAATCTGATCTGCGCCACCGCCTCCTCGCCCGAGACGTAGACGATGCGGTGGCCTTTTCCGGCCAGAGCGGCGGCGGCCTGGGTCAGCAGCGTCGACTTGCCGATGCCGGGATCGCCGCCGACCAGCAGCGCCGAGCCGCGCACGAAGCCGCCGCCGGTGGCGCGGTCGAGTTCGCCGATGCCGCTGGCGATGCGCGGCGCGTCCTCGATCTCGCCGGAAAGCGAGGTGAGCGCCACGGCGCGGCCCTTGCGCGCCGAGCGCAGGGCGGAAGGGCCGCTGCCGATGCCGCCGGCCGTGCCTTCCTCGATGAGCGTGTTCCACTCGCCGCAGGCGTCGCACTTGCCCGCCCAGCGCGAGCTGACATTGCCGCAGGCCTGGCAGATGAACTGGATGCGGGGTTTAGCCACGTGACGTCACTCGCTCGGAAATGTCGGCGGGACAGCACCCCCCTCTGTCCTGCCGGACATCTCCCCCGCAAGGGGGGAGATTGGCAGC
>NZ_JCACER010000067.1:0-35853 GCF_059502445.1 Kumtagia sp. | reverse complement strand
CCGAGTCAATCCGCCGCACCACAAACGACCAAGATGTGTGCATGCCGTAGCCACTGCGTGGGGGCGAGGAACCCAGGCTGGAGAGGCGCCGGCATCGCGGCAGCGGTTCCTCGCCCCCACGAAAGTGGGGAGAGGTGGCGAGCCCGAAGGGCGAGACGGAGAGGGGGCTTCAGCGGTCAAGAACCGGCATCGGATGCCGCCGGCTCCTTTCGCGCGCCCGGCTCCTCGACCAGCGGGCCGAGCAGGACCTGGCCGAACAGCGGCTGGTAGCGCTTGCGCTGCGCCGGGTCTTCCTTGAAGGAGATGGCGTATTGGCCGATCTGGTGGAAATAGGTGATACGGGCGCGCACGATGCTCTCGTCCGCTGAATAGCCCATCGCCCGGAAGGCGCGCTCCAGCAGCGAGATGCGCAGATCGTCGATCTCCGCCACTTCCTTGTCGAGGGCGCGCGAGGTGCGCGCCCAGTCGCGCACGGCGAGGTCGAGCTGCGGGCTGAACGGATCCTCGTCGACCCAGACATGGACGATGGTGGAGAAGAGCGTGTAGCCGTCTATCTCGGCCGTCGCGCGCAGCGCCCGGAAGGGCGCGCAGTTGGCGCGGCGCCATTCCTGCAGAAGCTCGTCGTGAAGGTCCTTCAGACTGGAGAAGTGAAAGTAGAAGCTGCCGCGCGTCACCCTGAAGCGCCGGGCCAGCCGGTCGATCTTCACCTCGGCGATGCCACGCTTCTCCAGCACCTTGCGCGCCGCCGCGACCCAGGCCTCGCGGCTGAGCGTCTGGCGCGGCGCGGCCGAGCGAGGCGGCTTATCTGGGGAACTAGCGGACGGCCGTTTTGGCTTCACCAGGCTTCATCGCTCCATGAACTGCGAAAAACCGCCGGACGCTCGCGGTCCGGCCGATCTTCCCGGCCAATACATCTGATGGCGGCCGCCGGCGAAAGGCGCCAAATCGGCCGTCCACCGCTCGTTGATCACGGCAGCGCGCCGATGCGCTCCAGCATCAGCTCGAAGAAGGGCGCCGGATCGATGCGCCGCAGCACGTTGCAGTTTTTCGGGCGGCCGGTGACGTGCCACCAGTCGACCACGGTCATGCCGATCGTCTCCGGCGAGACGATGTCGACGGTCACATGGCACTGGCGCTGCTCGTAGACCTGCGGCGCCAGGAGATAGCCGGTGACGCAGGCGTCATGGATGGGCCGGGCGGCCGTCGGGAACTTGTGGCTGCCGTACTGGCGGAAAAAGTCCGCCATGTTCGCCGCCTCGATCGCGGCGCGGCTGCCGGTGGCGCGCAGCCGGTCCAGCCATTCCGGCGTCATCTGCGCGCTGTAGGTGCAGTCGATCGACGCCATGGTCACCGGCACGCCGGAGTGGAAGACCTTGTGGGCGGCGTGCGGGTCGACGAAGATGTTGAACTCGGCCGCCGGCGTGGCGTTGCCGCCCTCGAAGAAGCCGCCGCCCATCAGCACCACCTCGCGGATACGCGGGATGATGCGCGGCTCCATCGTCATCGCCATGGCGAGATTGGTCATCGGCCCGAGCGTGCAGACGGTGATTTCGCCTTCCGGCGCGTCCATGATGGCGCGTGTCAGGTAGTTGACGGCATGCTCGCTCTGCAGCGGCGTCACCGGCTCGGGCAGCTCGGCGCCGTCGAGGCCGGTCTCGCCGTGGACGTACTCTGCGGTGACCAGCTTGCGCACCATCGGCGCCGGGCAGCCGGCATAGACCGGCACGTCCGCACGCCCGCCGAGCTCGACCACCTTCAGGGCGTTCTTCGAGGTCAGGGCGAGCGGCACGTTGCCGCCGACCGTCGTGATGCCGACCACCTCGAGCTCCGCCGGCGAGCCCAGCGCGAACAGGATCGCGAAGGCGTCGTCCTGGCCCGGATCGGTGTCGATGATGATTTTTCGGGGCGCCATTTTCGTCCGATCCTGCTTGCATTCGATGGGGCTTGCCGATAGCACGCCGATGTGTAGAGATACAGTACTGTATCTTATGTTCAAGGCAGGACGGCAACCATGGCTGCAAGCGAGCGCGGCGATTTTTCCGAGATTCCCATGCTGGACGTCTCGGGCCTCTACGGCGGCGACGAAGCGGCGATCCGCGACATCGCATCGACGCTGCGGGGCTATCTGGAAAACATCGGGTTCCTCTATGTCGTCGGCCATCCGATCCCGCGCGCCGACGTGGAAGCCGTGCGCGAGGCGAGCAAGCGCTTCTTCGCGCTGCCGGAGGAGCAGAAGCTCGCACTCAAGATCGACAAGAATTTCCGCGGCTACCTGCCCTTCGCCGGCTCGACCATCGTCACCTCCTCGGTCGCAACCGTCAGCAAGCCGAACCAGAGCGAATCGATCTTCTTCATGCACGAGGTCGAGAGCGACGATCCGCGCGCGCTGGCCGGCAAGCCGCTGCAGGGCCCCAACCAATGGCCGGACGAGGCGGTGCTGCCAGGCTTCCACGCGACCATCCAGCGCTATGTCGACGCGATGAGCACGCTGGCGCGCAAAATGGTCGGCGCGATCTCGATCTCGCTCGGCCTGCCGGCCGACAGCCTCGACCGCCATTTCGACGACCCGACCACCTTCCTGCGGCTGCTGCACTACCCGACCCAGCCGAAGGAGGAGGGTCTGTTCGGCTCCGCCCCGCACACCGACTACGGATTCATCACGCTGCTGGCGCAGGACGACGTCGGCGGCCTGGAGGTCAAGAACAAGGCCGGCGACTGGGTCCCTGCCCCACCGGTGCCGGACTCCTTCGTGATGAATGTCGGCGACATCCTTGCCCGCTGGTCGAACGACCAGTTCGTGTCGACGCCGCACCGGGTGATCAACCGCTCGGGGCGGGAGCGCTATTCGCAGCCGTTCTTCTTCGATCCGTCGATGGAAGCGATGATCGAGGCACTGCCGGTCTGCGTGCCGCAGGGCACGGCGCCGAAATACGGGCCGGTCGAATATGGCGACTACCTGATGGAGCGCATCGACAAGAACTATCACTATCGCAAGAAGCTGGCGGCCGAAGCCGGGGACGCCTGACCGGCGGGTGGGAATACGGCCTGGTGCCATGCCTGGCCGTCCCCTTCCGACGCAGGGAAATTGCGCATGACAGACGACGAGGACTTTCGCCGCTTTGTACCCCCACCCCTAACCCCTCCCCTCAAGGGGGAGGGGGACTTTGCTGCCGCCATGCCGAACGAAACCGTCGACGATGGGCACCAGGCGGAGCTGCAAGCCGGTCCCCCTCCCCCTTGTGGGGAGGGGCCAGGGGTGGGGGTAAAACGCATGCGACTGGCCTGCCTCCAACCTGGCAGGGCGGACAAGATCATCACAAAAATCCAGAGGAGAGTGGGAATGACGAAACATTTCTTTCGACTGGCGGGCCTCGGCCTTGCCGCAGTCGCCACGGCATGGAGCGCGGCGGCGATGGCCGCCGACGTGCCGAAATCGCCGGATGTCGAGCAGACGGGGACGCTGACGATCGCCAACACGCTCGATTTCGCGCCGTTCGAATATCTCGATGCCGACGGCAAGCAGACCGGCATCATCATCGAGCTCGCCGGCGAGGTGGCAAAGCTGGTGGACGCCAAGCTGGACGTCCAGCGCACGCCGTTCCCCACCATGATCCCCGGCCTGGCCGCCGGCCGTTTCAAGATCGCCTGGGAGACTTTTTCCGCCAACCCCGAGCGCCTGGCGCAGGTCGATTTCGTGATGTTCATCAAGGCGGGCATCGCCGCCTCGACCTCGCCGGACAAGAAGGACGGCTTCGCCGGCGATACCGGGCTGTGCGGCAAGCGCATCGGCGTATCGGCGGGCAGCGCCTCCGACTTCCTGGCCGACAAGCTCAGCAAGGATTGCACCGACAAGGGCCAGAAGGCGATCGAGAAGTCGGTCTTCAATTCGTCCACCGACATCATCCAGGCGGTGCTGTCGGACCGCATCGACGCGCGCCTGGACGACGCCACCTCGTCGAGCTACTTCGAGGTCACCAGCAACGGCCAGCTGGTCGTGCTGCCGACGCTCTACGACATCGCCCCGCTCGGCCTGGCGATCGCCAAGGACGACAAGGGAACCGCCGACATGATGGTCGCCGCGCTCGCCGAGCTGTTCAGGAACGGCACCTACCAGGCGATCCTCGACAAGTACGGGATGGGCGCCTATGCGATCAAGGAGCCGTATTTCGTCGGCAGCATGGACGCGCTGCGTGCCGAATGACCATTCCGGCGCCGGGCCCGTCCCGGCGCCGACCTATCCGGACTGGACCGCGGGGAGACGATGAGCACGGCCGAAGGAAGCGACCTCAGTGCCCGGCCGGCCGTTGCGCCGGCCGACAGGCTGGTGGTGGTGCCGCGGCGGCACTACGGCATCTGGATCGGGACGGCCCTTGCCCTGCTGGTCGCCTTCTTCGTCGTCCGCGCCTTCGCCAGCAATCCCGCCTTCGCCTGGGGCACGGCGGCGAACTACCTGTTCCATCCCTCGATCATGCGCGGGCTCGGCAACACGCTGATCCTGACCGTCATCATCATGGCGGCGGCGATCGTCATCGGCACCGTCATCGCCATCATGCGGGTGTCGCCTAGCCCGGTGCTGCGCGCCTTCGCCGGCGCCTATGTCTGGTTCTTCCGCGGCGTGCCGGCGCTGATCCAGCTGATCTTCTGGTTCAACCTCGCCCTGCTGGTGCGCGAATTCTCGCTGACCCTGCCGGTCGTCGGCACCGTCTTTTCGGTGCGCACCAACGATTTCATGACGCCCTTCCTGTCGGCCGTCGTGGCGCTCTCGCTGTGCGAGGCGGGCTACATGGCCGAAATCATCCGCGCCGGCATCAAGTCGGTGCCGAGCGGCCAGGCGGAGGCGGCGAGCGCGCTCGGCATGCCCTACCGCACCATCCTGAAGCGCATCGTGCTGCCGCAGGCCATGCGCTTCGTCGTGCCGCCGACCGGCAACGAGGCGATCAACCTGTTGAAGATGACCTCGCTGGTGACTTTCATCGCCGTCGACGACCTGTTCTATTCGGCACAGTCGATCTATGCGCGCACCTTCGAGACCATCCCGCTCCTGATCGTGGTGGCGTTCTGGTATCTCGCGGTGGTCAGCATCATGTCGGTCGGCCAGCACTTCCTCGAACGGCATTTCGGCCGCAGCGAGACCCGCAGCGAACCTATGACCATGCGCATCCTGCGCAACGCCTTCAGGCCGCGGCCGGCGGGAGCTACGCGATGAGCAACGTGAAGGCCGAGAACCGGGTGCGCTTCGGCGTTCCCGCCGACGCGATGGTGTTCGCGCGCGGCGTGCGCAAGTCCTACGGCCAGCTCGAAGTGCTGAAAGGCGTCGACATCGACGTCCCGGCCGGCTCGGTCGCCTGCATCATCGGGCCGTCCGGATCGGGCAAGAGCACGTTCCTGCGCTGCATCAACCATTTGGAGAAGCTCACCGGCGGCATCCTGCTGGTCGACGGCGAATTCGTCGGCTACGACCTGCGCGGCGACAGGCTCTACGAGGTCAAGGACGACGAGCTCTGCCAGCGGCGCGCCGAGATCGGCATGCTGTTCCAGTCCTTCAACCTGTTCTCGCACATGACGGTGATGGAGAACGTGATCGAGGCACCGACGCAGGTGCGCCGCGTGCCGGTCGACCGGGCGAAGGCGGAAGCCGAGGTGCTGCTCGCCCGCGTCGGCCTGTCCGACAAGATCGACCGCTACCCGCGCGAGCTGTCCGGCGGCCAGCAGCAGCGCGTGGCGATCGCCCGCGCCATGGCGATGAAGCCGAAGGTGCTTTTGTTCGACGAGCCGACGTCGGCGCTCGACCCCGAGCTGGTCGGCGAGGTGCTGCAGGTGATGCGCGACCTGGCAGGGAGCGGCATGACGATGGTGGTGGTCACGCACGAGATCGGCTTCGCGCGCGAGATCGGCGATCAGCTGATCTTCATGGACGGCGGCGCGATCGTCGAGCGCGGCAACCCGCGCGAGATGATCGCCAATCCGCAGTCGCCGCGCACGCGCGAATTCCTGTCGCGGGTGCTTTAGGACCTGGCGCGACGAGCGGCGGGTTGCGCCGCCGCCAGGCTGCGGCGGACAGGCGGACCACCGGCAGCCGTCAGAAGCCGAGGGCGACGCCGTCCTTGCGCGGATCCGATCCGCCTACCAGGATGCCGCGATCGAGGTCGATCTGGATGCCCTGCGCGCCGCCCATTCCGATCGGCGCCCGCGTGACGGCATGTCCCATGGCCGCCAGTTCGGCCGCGACCGCGTCGCTGAACCCGGCCTCGAGCACCAGCCTGCCCTCCTCCGCATCGGCGAAGCTACGCGGGCTGTCGATGGCCTCCTGCACGTCCATGCCGAAGTCGGCGATGTTGCTCAGCACATGGGCATGGCCGGTGGCCTGATAGGGCCCGCCCATGACCCCGAAAGGCATGATGAAGGCGCCGGGCTTCTCCATGAAGCCGGGGATCAGCGTGTGAAGCGGCCGGCGCGAGCCTTTCAGCTCGTTGACGTGGCCTTCGCTCAGGCTGAAGCCGGCGCCGCGGTTCTGGAAGCTGATGCCGTACCGCTCCGAGGCGAGGCCGGAGCCGAATGGCCAGAAGGTCGAATAGATCAGCGAGACGGCCATCCGGTCGCCGTCGACCACGCAGATGTAGACGGTGTCGCGGTGAACGGCTTCCGCCCGCCGGTCGATATGGGGCGTCGCCCGCCGGGGGTCGATCAGCGACGCCAGCGCGTCCGCCGTCGCGTCGCTCAGCATGTGCTCCAGGCGCAGCTCAGCGTGCCGCGGATCGCCGACGAATCGGTCGCGCGCGCCGTAGGCGAGCCTGGTGGCCTCGGCCTCGAGATGAACGCGCCGGCTGCCGTTCGGATCGAGGCCGCCGAGATCGAAGCGCGAGAGGATGTTGGCGATCAGCAGCGCCGTGACCCCCTGGCCGTTGGGCGGCAGTTCGGTCAGGACATGGCCGCGATAGGCGGTGCCGATCGGCTCGACATAGTCGGCCGCGACGGCGGCGAAGTCGGCCGCCTCGTGCAGCCCGCCGGCGGCCTTCAGGGTCGCCAGCATGTCCTCCATGATGGCGCCTTTGTAGAAGGCGTCGCGGCCCTCCCTGGCGATGAGCCGCAGCGCCTCGGCCTGCGACGGCGACGCGAACATGCGTCCCGGGCCGAAAGGCCTGCCATCGTCGAGATAGTGGATACGGCCGGGGCCGTGGAGTCGCTCACCGTATTTCGCCCAGTCGATCGCCGAGCGGTGGCAGACGGGAACGCCGCGTTCGGCGTAGCGGATCGCCGGCTCGAGCACGGCTGCGAGCTCCAGCCTCCCCCAGTCGCGGACCAGCCGGTCGAAGGTATCGACGGCTCCCGGCAAGGTGATGGAATGGACCGATTCCAGCGGAACCGACGTGTGCCCTTCGCCGCGCAGGCGCGCCGCGTCGAGCGCGGCGGGAGCGCGGCCCGATCCGTTGAGGCCGACCAGGCCGTCGCGTCCCGGGACGCGGATCATGGCGAAGGCGTCGCCGCCCAGGCCGCACATCATCGGCTCGCACAGGCCGAGCACGAGCGCACCGGCGACCGCGGCATCGACGGCATTTCCACCCGCCGCGATGATGTCCAGCGCGGTCCTGGCGGCAAGGGGGTGGGACGTGGCGCACATCGCCTCGGCGGCGAAAGCCGGGGCGCGTCCGGGACCGTTGTATGCATGCATCGCGTTCAGCTTTCCTTCCCGCCTGGTGGTATCGTGGCGGACGCGCGGATGCGCGCCCGATCGAGGGGCATTCGCAGGTTTTAACGGACATCGCGCTGCGCGCAACGTCCGTGGGATCAATCCGGCCTGGAGGCCTTGCCTTCGTCGAAATCGTTGATGGCGTCGATGAGCGCGTTGTTGGCGATCCGCTCGCCGGCGATCTCGCCTTCCAGCACCCCACGGCCCTTCAGCCAGTCGATGTAGGCCTGGTATTGCGAGGCGGCGCTGTACCCCCACTTTTCCTGGCCCGCCGGCAGAGCCCACAAGCGGACCACGGCAGTGAGCGTCGGCATGTTGCGCCTGATGTCTTCCTCGAGCGAGAGGCCCGTCGAGCGCGCCTGGGGGAAATGCTTGAAATACAACCGCGCAGCCTCTTCAGGGTTGTCGCGGCTGAAGATGCCGCCCATCGCGTATCCGCGCGCCACCGCCGCCAGGACATCGGGTTCTTTCTCGATGGTGGATTTGAGGGCGACGAAGCCGTTTGACGGAAAGTTCTCCATGGCGGGGTCGGCCAGCTTGCGCATCTTCAGGCCCGACGAGGCGATGGTCTCGTAGATCATGTCCCAATGGCTGATCGCCGCGATCTCGCCGCTTTCGAGAAGCGCCTGCGACTGGCTCGGCGAGCCCGAGACGACGATGCTGATGTCGGAGTCCGGATCGAGACCTGCCGCCTTGGCCATCGAGCGGGCGATCACCACCCCGACCGACGCCATGGTGAAGACGCCGATCCGCTTGCCCTTGAGGTCGGCCATCGACTTGACGTCGCTGCCCTCCGGCACCGCGACGCCGAACATGTTGCGGTTGAAGCCGGTGTAGAAATACTGCACCGCCCCGCCCTTGGACGCCATGATGGCGACGGCCTCCGGCGCGGCGAAGGCGGTCTTGACCTGGCCGGTCGTGACGTTGAGCACGCAGTCGGTGGAGCCGGCCAGCGGCACGATGGTCAGCTTGACGCCCTTTTCGGCGAACCAGCCGAACTCCATCGCCGACGCCAGCGGCGCTCCGGCCGATATGTCGATCGCCGGATTGCACCAGCCGAGCCTGACCTCCGTTTCCTCAGCCAGGGCGGCATGGCCGGCGAGCGAAGCGACCGCGGCGACTAAAAGCGATATCAGATACTTGCCCATGATCTTGTTCCTGCCTCTGTCGAAGGTTGTTCTTTTGGTTGGATCGACGGTCTACTTGGCTTTGTCGGTCGTTCCGTCCTCCCAGAATATGACCCGCCGGCGCAGCAGGGTGATCGCGAAGGTCAGCACCACCCCGACCGCCGAAAGCACGACGATCACCGAAAACGATCCGGCCACGTCCATGGTGAAGTTCATGCTCTGCATGAGCATGCCCAGGCCGGCCTCGGCGCCGAGGAATTCGGTGACGATCGCGCCGATGAGCGCGAAGGTCACGGCGATCTCCAGCCCGGCGAAGATGAAGGCGCCGGCGGCCGGCAGCCGCAGCATGCGGAATATCTGGAAACGCGACGCGCCCATCGCCCGAAGCAGATCGATGCGCTCGCGATCGGCTGCGTTGAGGCCGGTAATCGTGTTCACCATCACCGGGAAGAAGCAGATGATGGCGGCTGACACGACCTTCGAGGTGATGCCCAGGCCGAACCACAGCACGATCAGCGGCGCCAGCGCCACCTTGGGTATGGTCTGGAAGACCAGCACGTAGGGCTGGAGGAAGTAAGCGACGGTGCGGTTGAGGGCGATCAGCGCACCGAGGAGAAAGCCAAGCGCGGAGCCGGCGAGAAACCCGAGCACGATCTCGACCAGCGTTACCTTCAGGTGGAAGAGATAGATGCCGGATGCGAAGCCCCGCCACAGCCCGACCACCACCGCGCTCGGCGTCGGCACGAGATAGGCCGGCACCTCGAACCAGCTGACGGACAGCTCCCACGCCGCCAGCAGCACGACGAGGAGCAGGACGGACAGGACGATGCCGACAGGTCCGCGTTCCCAGCGCCGCTCCATCAGTCCATCCCTCCGTGCGCGCCGAAATAGGACCTTATGTGCCGCACATATTCGCCGAAGGCCGGATCGGTCATGATGTCGAGCGGGCGCGGGCGCGGCAGGTCGATGTCGCATATCTCGGCGACGCGTCCCGGCCGCGGCGTCATCACCATGACGCGATCGGCAAGAAACACCGCCTCCGGAATCGAATGGGTGATGAACAGGATGGTGTTGCGGCGCTCCAGCCACAGGCGCTGAAGCTCGACGTTCATGTGCTCGCGTGTCATGGCGTCGAGCGCGCCGAACGGCTCGTCCATCAGCAGGATGGTCGGGTCGTTCACCAGCGCCCGTGCTATGCCGACCCGCTGCTGCATGCCGCCGGAGAGCTCGCGCGGGTAGGCGCGCTCGAAATCCGAGAGGCCGACGAGCCCGAGGAGCTGACGCGCGACCTCCAGATAGCGGGCGCGATCCAGCTTCTGGACGTCCACGGGCAGCATCACGTTCTCGATGACGGTGCGCCACGGAAACAGAAGCGGCGACTGGAAGACGATGCCCACGTCGCGACGGGGCCCCGACATCGGCTCGCCGCCCACGGCGCAGGTTCCGTCCGACAGGCCGGCCAAACCCGCCACGACCCTCAGCAGCGACGACTTCCCGCACCCCGACGGGCCTACGACGGCGACGAACTCGCCGCGCTCGACCGCGACGGAAATATCCTCGAAGGCGGTCAGTGCCCCCGACACAACCGGGTATCGCTTGGTGGCTCCTTTGAGCAGCAGTGCCGGCTTGCCGCCCCGACCTGCTACGGCTTCGTTCGCCGGGATGTCCGCCACGGCCGAAGCGGCAGCACGCGTCGCGGCCGGGCCGGGCGCGCCAGCAGGCACGCTCATTGCTTGCCCGCCCCAACACGTACCGCCGCCGCCCCGGCAAGGTCGCCGGCGGCGCGATCGTTCAGGATGCCCTGGATCGTGATGCTCGAAAGGCTGATGTGATCGATCATGGCCGCCTGCGCCCGCGCCGGATCGCGATCGAGAACAGCCGCGACGACAGCTTCGTGTTGGCCGTGCGGCACCGAGATCTGGGGCGTGTAACCCTGCATCGTGTAAGGCGCCGAGCTATAGGGCGCGGTCTGCATGCGCACCTGCTCCGCGATGCGGCGAAGACTGACATTGTGGGCGCCGGCGTGGATCAGCGAATGAAACTCCGCGTCCAGCTCGCGATAAGTCGCCGCGTCGTCGCCGGCCACGGCGGCCGCCGCCCTTTGCATGATCTCGCGAAGCTGCAGCCTTTCGGCGTGGGTCATCCTTTCCGCGGCGTAGCGCGCGCAAAGACCTTCGATCTCGCCGAGAGCCTCGAAGGAATCGGCCAGATCCGCGTTGCTCAGCCTGCGCACCAGCGTCGGCCGACGCGGCCGCATCTCGACGAGGCCGGCGACCGCGAGCTGGTGCAGCGCCTCGCGCACCGGCGTGCGCGACACGCCGAAGCGCTCGGCCAGCTCCTGCTCGTCGAGCCTGTCTCCCGGCTTCAGGGAACCGGCCAGAATGAGATCGGCAATGCCGTTCTTGAGTCGCTCGCCCAACATGTTTTCCCCTCTACGCCAGGTATATGATATGTCATTCTGGTATACAAGAATAGGTTTTGGAATATTTAGGCAGAGGCATGCCGGCTGCCTAACCACCGGCGCTTCGACGCGCCAGGTGGCTTCCGATTGGACGCGAACCCGCAGGCGCGGGGCGGCTCGCTCGGGAAGAGACGGCGGACACGCCCGCCGGGCAGACAAGTGGCGTCGATCGCCAGCGGGTTGGCGACTGCTGACAGGCACGACGGCGAAAAATCCCCCTGCGCCCGTTTCGACAAGGGGCGGAGAATCCGCCGGCGCTCCGACGATCAGGCCGCGGCGAGGCCGGCGTCGAGCGCCTCGCCGATGGTGCGCACGTCCTTCGGCGTCAGCACCAGCGGCGGCGAGAGGATGATGTTCGATCCCGAGACGCGCAGCATCACGCCCGCTTCGTAGGCCGCATCGGCGACGGCCGTCATCACGGCCTTGCCGGCCGCCTTCCTGGTCGTCCGGTCGGAAACCAGTTCCAGGGCCGCCATCAGGCCCTTGCAGCGGACGTCGCCGACGAGATGGTGCTTGACCTTCAGCGCCTCCAGAACCGAGGCCAGCTCCTCGCCGCGCGCGGCCGCGTTTCTCGCCAGATCGAGACGCCTGGTTTCGGCCAGCGCGGCGAGGCCGGCGGCACAGCCCACCGGGTGGCCGGAATAGGTGTAGCCGTGGCCGATGGCGCCGAAGCTCGTCCTGTCGGCCTCGAACACGTCGGCGACACGCCCGCCGATGAGCGTCGCGCCAAGCGGGAAATAGCCCGACGTGATCGCCTTGGCGATCGTCATCATGTCGGGCTTCACCTTGCCGATGCGCGAACCCGCCCATTCGCCGGCGCGGCCGAAACCGGTCACCACCTCGTCGGCGATCAGCAGGATGTCGTGGCGGTCGCAGATTTCGCGCACCAGGGTCATGAAGGACGGATGCGGCACGACCACGCCGCCGGCGCCGAGCACCGGCTCCATGATGAAGGCAGCGACGGTATCCGCGCCCTGGAAGGCGATCTCGTCCTCCAGAGCCCTCGCGCAGAGCCGCGCCAGCCGCTCGGGGTCGGTTTCGTCGAAGGGATTGCGGTAGGTGTAGGGCGCGGGGATGTGGAACACGCCGGGCATCAGCGGTTCGTAGTTGCGGCGGAAATTGGCGTTGCCGTTGACCGACGCGCCGCCGAAATGCGTGCCGTGATAGCCCTTCTTCAGCGCCAGGAATTTCACCCGGTCGCCCTGCCCCCTGATCTTCCAGTACTGGCGCGCGAGCCGGAGCGCGGTTTCCACCGAATCCGAGCCGCCGGAGGTGAAGAAGGCGCGTGTCATGCCTTCCGGCTCGAACCACTGCGCGAGTTCCCAGGCGAGCTCGATCGACGGGCCGGTCGAGGTTCCGCGGAAGCCGGAGTAGTAGGGCAGCGCGTCGAGCTGCCTGGCGATCGCCTGCTTGATCGGGTCGCAACTGTAGCCGAGATTGACGTTCCACAGCCCGCCGACCGCATCCAGCACCGTGCGTCCGTCGACGTCGGTGACGTGGACGCCTTCGCCCTTCATGATGACGCGCGGCGGGCTGGCCTGCATCTCGGCGGGATGCGCCATCGGGTGCCAGATGTGCCGGGCATTGTTCTCGGCGAGAAAATTCGCGTCACGCATGGATGGACCTCTCGGGCATGGCGAGGGCGAGTCCGAAATGGCCCAGCGCCTCATCGAAGGATCGGAACGGATCGCGCACGTCGAACAGCACGGCGCGCATGCCGGCGGCGTCTGCGCCGGCGCTGTTGCGATGCTGGTCGTCGACGAACACGCAGTCTTCAGCCGGCAGGCCGAGCGCCTCGGCCACGGCGGCATAGGCACGCGCATCGGGCTTGAGCACCTGCGTATAGGTCGCGTCGACGATCGCCTCGAACAGCGACAGCAACGGCAGCCTGGCGCGAAAATCCGCGCCGTAGAAGAGGTCGAGCTCGTTGGAAAGGATGGCGAGGCGGATACCGGCATCGTGCGCGATGCGGATGGCGGCGGCAGCCTCGGGACGCACGACCGCCTCGGGATCGGCGCCGCGGGCACGCCGCACGAATGTCTCCATGCGCTGCCATTCCTCGCCGACGAGCCGCCCGACCTCGCGGGTGCGCGTCAGCCAGTAGTCGCGCTCGCTGATCTCGCCGGCCTGCATGGCGCGCCACAGGGGATCCGAGCCCGGCTCGAACGGACCGCGCCATTGCAGCGTGCCTGTGGGCAGGCCGAGCGCCCGTTCCGTCAGGTCGTGGGTCTCGAACAGCGTGCGCGTGACGACGCCGCCGAAATCGAGGACGAGAGCTTTCGGCACGCTCATGCCGACGCGGGCTCCACGGCGCCGGGCGCGATCACGCCGTCCGCCACCCAGGCGTCGAAGATCGCCAGCGCGGTGTCGACGAAAGCGCGGCTGTTGATGTGCTCGGCGATCTCGCGGAACAGCACTCCCTCCGGCACGCCGCGGCGCATCTCGTCGACGAAGGCGGCCAGCGCCTCGGGTTCATGTAGCGGCTCGCCTTCCCGGTCCCATTGCTGAATGCCGCCGGTCGGCAGGATGAAGGCGGTCGGCGCGCCGGCGGCGCCCAGCTTGCGGCCGATCGCCCGCGCGATCTCCCGGCGCGCCTCGCCGTCGCTGGTCACCGAGGCGAGCAGCCGGTTGTGCGCATGGTAGGGACGGTCCGCGAAGCGCTCCGGCACCGGCTGCCAGGTGGGGAAATCGACCATGTCGATGGCGCCCGGCGCGACGATCTGAGGCACGCCGCAGAGGCCCGCATTCTCCAGCCTGTCGGCGCCGGAACTGACGACGGAGCCCGACAGGTGATTGGCCAATTCCTGCAGGCTGAAGTCGAGCACGGCGGCGAAGCCGCGCTGCGCGGCGATCGCCTCCAGCGCCCGTCCACCCATGCCGGTCGTATGGAAGACCACCACCTCGTAGCCGCGCTTCTCCAGCTCCGGCTTCAGCGTCACCATGTAGGTCAGGCAGCTTTTGCCGAGCGAACTGATGGCAACCACGGGCCGCTCGCGGCCCGGCCGCTCGGCGGCGCGCGCCGCGCCGACCACCGCCCCGCAGGCCTGCGACAGCACCGCACGGCAGGTCGAGTTCAGTCCGTAGAGGCCACCCGCCCACAGGATCATCATCAGGTCTGTGGCGATGCGCTCGGGCGGCACCAGATGCGAGTAGGCGATGGTGGAGACCACGAATTTCGGCACGCCGAGCGGCAGCGCCAGCGCGACGTCCAGCGCGAGGTCGGTGCCCATGGTGCCGCCGAGCGCGACGAAGCCGTCGATTGCGCCTTCGTCGTGAAGCCGCTTCGTCAGCGCGGCGGCGCCGGCCGCCATCACGGTCATCGCGCCGTTCTCGTCGCCGAGCGCGACGATGTCGGCGATGCTCGACCCGGCGGCCTCCGCGACGGCGTGCTTGTCGTGTTCCGGCACGTATGGAGGATCGCCGAGGATGCTCACATCGAGCATGATGGGCACGCCGCCGGCCTCGCGAACCTTGGCGCGCATGAAGTCCAGCTCGTCGGCCTTGGTATCTCCGGTGCCTATGATCAGGATTCGAGGGGGCTGCTGCATGCCGCTGGCATATCTCCTCATGTCGAAGACCGGTGGCGGACCGTCTCGTAGCGCTCGCCGGTAAGTTTTTCCGTGATCTCGCGCGCCGCGGCCGCGACCGCCTCGCCCCGCTCGGCGGACGTCGCGCTGTCCGTGCGGACCAGCGGCGCGGCGACCGCCAGCGTGCCGATGGCATGTCCGTCGGCACCGAGTATCGCCGCGGCGACGCTCGCCACGCCGTCCTCGTAGCCTTGGTCGCTGACCGAATATCCACGTCCGGAAGCCGCCTTGACCTGGGCTTGCAGCAGCGCCGGGTCGGTCACCGTATGCGCCGTGAAGGCGGCGAGCGGCTGCGCCAGCGCCGAGCGCCGCACCAACTCGCGGGCATGCGCCAGGAAGGCGATACCCGACGCGGTCGAGTGAAGCGGCAGGAGTTCGCCGAGGTTCACGTTCACGCGGTTGGCGCGCGCCGGATGCTCGACATAGACCGTCAGCAGCGAGCCGTTGCTTGCCTCCGACAGATGGACCGTTTCCGCCGTCGAGACCGCGAGCTCGCGGATATAGGGCAGCGAGGTCTGCAGGAACGGGAACCGCGCCTCGCGGATGCGCGCCAGCCGTGTCAGGCCAGGACCCAGCCGGTAGAGGCGCGCCACCGGGTCCTGCTCGATGAAGCCGTGATCGGCGAGCGAGACGAGCAGGCGCCGCGTCGTCGCCTTGTCGTAGCCGGAACGCCGCGCGACGTCGGTCAGCCCGAGCTCGGGCGTGTCGATGCTGAACAATTCCAGAAGCGAGATTGCCTTGCCGACCGTGCTCACCAGATTCCTTCCCCAAAGCCTCCCGGCAACCTCCGACACAAATCAGGTTGACAGCAAGCCGGGTGATTTGCAAGTCTATATTTGAAATGATGGTTCAAATAATGAACCACGAAAGAAAGAACTCGAACACAGCCAATGGGAGACCGCAAATGCGTAGACTGACAGGGATTCTTCTTGCCGGCGCGATGCTGGCGCTTTCAGGCGCGGGCATGGCCCTCGCCGACTACCCGGAGCGCCCGGTGACCTTCATCGTGCCCTGGCCTCCCGGCGACCTCGAGGACCAGCTCACGCGCATCATCGCCGACGAGATGACCCGGGAGACCGGCGTTCCCGCCAAGGTGATCAACCGGCCCGGCGGCGGCGGTGTCGAAGGCGCCACCGCGGTTTCCCAGTCGCAAGCCGACGGCTACACGATCGGCTCGTTCGTCATCGACGTGCCGACGATGCACATCATCCAGGGCAACGCGGCCTACGACCGCGAGACCTTCGAGCCCGTCGGTATCTTCCTGACCTATCCCTTCGCGCTGGTCGCCAAGAAGGACGCGCCCTATTCGAACCTCGCCGAACTGGCGGAGCACGCCAAGGCGAGCCCGGTGAAGCTCGGCCATTTCGGTTACGACCTCGTGCCGACGATGGAGACCTTCGCCGCGGCCAAGGCGCTGGGCTTCTCCTTTTCCAGCGACGCCGCCTTCGATTCCCTCGACTGCTCGACGCTTTCCACCGGAGACGTCGACGTGATGAACACCACGATGGCGACCGTGCTCGGCTGCCTCGGCGACGTGAAGGTCCTGGCCGCCTATACCGACCAGCCGCTCTCCATCATGCCCGACGCGCCGCTGCTGTCGGCTCAGGTCCCGGACCTGAAGATCACCCTGTGGAACGGCCTGTTCGTGCCGAAGGGCACGCCGCCGGAGATCAAGGAACGGATCGCGGCCATCGCCGAAAGGGCGATGCAGACGAGCAAGGCGCAGGACATCGCCAAGGCCACCGGAGCGGGCGTCTACTGGCAGAACGCCAGCGATGCCGCGGCCCGCATCGATGCCGACTACGCGGCCGCCGAGGCGCTGGTGAAAGCCGCCAAGGGCAACTGAGCGCCGGAGGCGCGCCGGCCGACGGCGCGTCTCTCGATGCCGGCCGGAGCGTTTGATGAGTGCACATGGCACGCCAAGCAGCGAGTTCGACATCGTCGAGGACGATTTCGACGCCGAGGTGCCGCCTCCGGCCGAGGGGCTGGCGGCCCTGGTGCTGACCCTCGTCGCGCTGGTCCTGCTGCTGCTGGCGCCCGTGGCGACACGCCTGCCGCCGGCAGGCAAGGGCTGGTACCTCGCCCCGGTCGCCTGGCCGGCGCTGTGCCTCGGCATGGCCGCGGTCGCCGGCATCGTGCTCGGCCGCCGCCTGTGGACCGGCTGGCGCACGGCAACGGATCCGGCTGCCTTCCGCCGCCAGGCGATGTGGGCGTTCGGCGGGATCGGGCAGGCGCTGGAATACAGCCTCTGGTTCTGCCTCTACCTGCTCGGTGTCAGCTATCTCGGCTTCGCGATCGCCACGATCGCATTCCTGCAGTTCGTCGTCTGGCGCGCCGGGCTCAGGGGGCGAAGATGGGCGTTCACGGCGTTGACCGTCGCCATCGCCATCATCCTCATCTTCCGCCTCGGCATCGGCCTGTGGTTTCCGCTGCCCCCCATGGTCCAGATGCTGCCCGCATGGGTCGGCAACACGTTCGGAGCCGTCCTGTGATCGACGCCTTCCTGCTCGGCCTGGAGCACATCGCGACGTGGCAGGTCATCATGGCGCTGGTGCTGGGCGCGCTGCTCGGCATCCTCGTGGGCGCCGTGCCGGGTCTCGAGCCGGCCGGCGCCATGGCCATCCTGCTGCCCTTCAGCCTGCAGCTCGAGCCGCTGCCCGGCGTGACCCTCCTGCTCGGCGCCTATGGCGGCGCCTGGTATGGCGGCGCCATCCCGGCGATCCTGATCCGCGTGCCTGGCACCCCGGTCAACGTGCTGACTACCTATGACGGATATCCGATGGCGCGCCGCGGCGAGGCGCACCGCGCGCTCTCCCTCGCCTACTCCTCGTCCTTCGTCGGCGGCACGATCTCGGTGCTGGCGCTGGTGCTGCTGGCGCCGTACCTCGCCCGGGTGGCCGAACGGTTCGGCGCGCCGGAATACGCGATGGTCTGCGTGGTGGCGCTGGTGTCGGTGCTGCTCGCCCACCAGAAACACGTCGTCGCCGCCCTGCTTTCGCTCGGCCTCGGCATGTTCCTCGGCTCGGTCGGCTTCGAGTCCCCGTTCAACACGCAGCGCTACACCTTCGGCCAGCAATGGCTGCTCGGCGGCGTGCCGATGGTGCCGGTGGTCATCGGCCTCTTCGCCATGTCGCAGGCCTTCGTCCTTCTGGGCACCGACCGTGTCCGCCAGCGGCCCACCGGCCTGGAAGGCCACAGCCGCTTCCGCGGCCTGATGGAGGTGTTCCGCTATCCGCGCACGCTCGCCCGCTCCTCCGGCCTCGGCGTCGTCATGGGCCTGCTGCCGGGCGTCGGCGAATTCGGCGCGCAGTTCCTGTCCTATTCGCTCGCCCGCCGCTTCTCGAAGAAGCCCGAGGAGTTCGGCAAGGGCTCGCCGGAAGGCCTCGTCGCCTCCGAAACCTCGATCAGCGCCTGCACCTCGACGGTGCTCGTGCCCCTGCTGTCGCTGGGCATTCCCGCCGATCCGCTGATGGCGATGCTGCTCGCCGTGTTCATGATCCACAACATCATTCCCGGCCCGCAGCTCTTCGCCGAGCATCCCGATTTCATCTCGGGGCTCTACATCTCGCTGTTCCTGCTCAACGTGATCGTGCTGACGTTCCTGCTCTTCGCCACGAAGCACATCGTGCGGCTTTCCAGCCTCAACCCGAAGATCATCGGCGCGACCATACTCGTGCTGGCACTCATCGGCTCGTACACGCAGAACTATCGCCTCTCCGACGCGCTGATCGCGGTGATCTTCGCCGTGATCGGCCGCTTCATGCTGCGCAACGGCATACCGGCGTTCCCGCTGGTCATAGGCCTGGTGCTCGGCCCCATGCTGGAGGTGCGCCTGAAGCAGTCGCTGAGCCTGTCGAACGGCGATCCGAGCATTTTCCTCACGCGCCCGATCGCCGCAACGCTGCTCGGCTTCGCCATCGTTGCCGTAGCACTCTTCATCGTCGCGCAACTGCGCGGCCGGCGCGCGCGTGCCGAACTCGCGACGGAAAGCAGGTAGACCATGCGACAGGATCAGATCGACGCGCTGCGCAATCTAAGCATCGCCCCGCAGCAGCTGTTCATCGCCGGCAGGCACGAGCCGGCGAGCGCCGGGACGACGCTGGACGTAGTCTCGCCGCTCGACGGCAGCAGGCTGACCACGCTGGCCGATGCCGGCGCGACCGACGTCGAACGCGCGGTCATCGCGGCGCGCAAGGCGTTCGACACCGGCTCCTGGCCGCGCGCCGCGCCCGCTGAGCGCAAGAAGGTGCTGCACAGAATCGCCGACCTGATCGAGAAGCACGCGCTGGAACTCGCCGTGCTCGGCGTGCGCGACAACGGCACCGAGATCGCCATGGCCTACAAGGCCGAGCCCGGCAGCGCGGCCGGCACCTTCCGCTACTATGCCGAAGCGGTCGACAAGGTGCATGGCGAGATCGCGCCGACGGCCGACAACGTGCTCGGCCTCGTCCACCGCGAGCCGGTCGGCGTCGTGGCGGCCATCGTGCCCTGGAACTTCCCGCTGATGATCGGCGCCTGGAAGATCGCGCCGGCGCTGGCCGCCGGCAACTGCGTGGTGCTGAAGCCGGCGGAGACGGCGTCGCTTTCGCTCCTCAGGCTGGCGGAGCTCTGCGCCGAGGCAGGCCTGCCCGAAGGCGTGCTCAACGTGGTAACCGGGCGCGGCGCGGTCGCCGGCGAGGCGCTCGGCCTGCACATGGACGTCGACGTGCTGGCTTTCACCGGGTCCGGCGCCACCGGTCGCCGCCTGCTCGAATATTCCGCCCGGTCCAACCTCAAGCGCGTCTATCTCGAACTCGGCGGCAAGTCGCCCAACATCGTGTTCGCCAACGCGCCGGATCTCGATCTCGCCGCGAAAATCTCCGCGCAAGGCATCTACCGCAATTCCGGGCAGGTCTGCGTAGCGGGCTCCCGCTTGCTGGTGGAACGCTCCATCCGCGAGGCGTTCGTGGCGAAAGTGGCGGCGATCGCGGCGCGCATGACGGTGGGCGACCCGCTCGACCTCGCCACAGAGGCAGGCGCGGTCAACAGCGCCGCGCAGCTTGAGCGCAACCTCGCCCATGTCGAGCGCGCGGCCGCCGAGGGTGCCGTGCTGGTCACCGGCGGCCGGCGCATCCTCGAGGAGACGGGCGGCTACTACATGCAGCCGACCCTGTTCGACGCGGTGCATCCCGACATGGCGCTTGCCTGCGAGGAGGTGTTCGGCCCGGTGCTTGCGGCCATTCCCTTCGACGACGAGGCCGACGCGGTCCGCATCGCCAACGCCACGTCATACGGCCTCGCCGCGGCGGTCTGGACCTCCAGCCTGTCGCGCGCCCATCGGATGGTGCGCGCGATCAAGGCGGGCGTGGTGCACGTCAACACCTATGGAGGAGCCGACATCACGGTGCCGCTCGGGGGCGTCAGGCAATCGGGCAACGGCCACGACAAGTCGCTGCACGCACTGGACAAATACACGGACCTGAAGACCGCATGGATTTCGCTCTGAATAACGACAAGGCCCCCGGGCTCGCCGCCGCGGTCGACCGGCTGATCGACGCCGAGCAGGCGCGCTTCGCTGCCACGCATCCGCGCTCGGCGGAAGCGTGGGCGCGCGGCCGCCAGCACTTCCTCTATGGCGGGCCTTCGCACTGGATGCGCCGCTGGGCCGGCGGCTTTCCGGTCTATGTCGAGCAGGCTGAGGGCTGCCACGTCCGCGACATCGACGGGCATCACTATGTCGATTTCTGCCTGGGCGACACCGGCGGCATGTGCGGCCATGCGCCGGAAGCAGTGACGCGCGCCGCCACCGAGCAGCTCCGCCGCGGCACCACGCACATGATGCCGACCGAGGACAGTCTTTGGGTCGGCGAGGAACTCGCGCGCCGCTTCGGCCTGCCTTACTGGACGCTGACCACCTCGGCCACGGACGCCAATCGCGGCGCGATCCGCATCGCCCGCATGATCACCGGCCGCGACAAGGTGCTCGTCTTTTCCGGCTGCTATCATGGCGGCATCGACGAGGCGCATGTCGAGCTGCACGAGGGCCGCATGCGCATGCGCAACATGATTCACCCGAACGGCGTGGATCATGCGCGCGTGTCGACGGTGGTGCAGTTCAACGACGTCGCCGCGCTCGAGGCGGCGCTGGCGCCGGGCGACGTCGCCTGCGTGCTCATGGAGCCGCTGATGACCAATTTCGGCATGATCCCGGTCGCGGACGGTTTTCACCAGGCCGTCCGCGCCGCCACACGCCGGACCGGCACCCTGCTCGTCATCGACGAGACGCACACGATTTCCTGCGGTCCCGGCGGATATACCCGGCTGCACGGGCTGGAGCCGGACATCTTCGTTGCCGGCAAGGCGATCGCCGGCGGCATACCGGCCGGCATCTTCGGCCTCGACGAAGCCATCGCGGCGCGGCTCTGGGACGTGGTGCCGCACGTCAACCCGCGGCAGCGCCAGTCCTCGCATTTCGGGATCGGCGGCACGCTCGCCGGCAACGCCTTGACCATTGCCACGATGCGCGCGGTGCTGGAGGAGATCCTGACGCCGCGGAACTACGAGAACATGATCGCCCGCGCCGGCGAGCTGGCGGACGCGGCCCGTGCCGCCATAGCCCGCCACGGGCTGCCCTGGCACGTCACCCAGATCGGCGCGCGGGCCGAGATCATGTTCACGCCGGTGCCGCCGCGCAATGCCGCCGAGGTGGCGGCGACGCGGCGCGGTGATCTCGAGACGCTGCTCCACGCCTTCTACATGAACGAGGGCATACTGGTGACGCCGTTCCACACCATGTTCCTGATGTGCCCGGCGACGACGCCCGCGGATGTCGCCCGCCATGCCGGGGTTTTCGAGCGCTTCGCGGCGATGGCGCGCGCGCAGGGCGTGGCCTGAGCCATGGCCTTCGACCTGTCCGGGCGGGTGGCGCTGGTGACTGGCGGCGGGCGCGGCATCGGCGCGGCGATCGTCACGCGTCTTGCCGAGGCCGGCGCGCGGGTCGCGATCTGCAACCGCACGCCGGAGCCGGCGGAGGCGCTGGCAACGCAACTGAAATCGCTGGGCCTTGCCGCCCGGACGGTCGCCTGGCCGGGTACGGGCCGGGCGGCGATCCGCGGCATGGTCGACCGGCTGGCCGACGCCGAGGGCCGGCTCGACATCGTGATCCACAATGCCGGCGGCTGCCCCTGGGCCTCCATCGAGGACCTTGACGAGGACAAGCTCTCCGCGGCGCTGGACATCAATCTCGACGCCTTCGTCTGGCTGGTGCAGGCGGCTGCGCCGCACATGCGGGCGAACGGCTTCGGCCGGCTGCTGGTCACGTCCTCCGTCTCGGCGCGGGTCGCCATGGGCGGCGGCGCCCATTATTCGGCCGCCAAGGCGGGCGTGAACGCCTTCGTCCGCGGCGCCGCCTTCGAGCTCGCACGCGACGGCATCACCGTCAACGGCGTCGAGCCGGGCTTCATCGCCAAGCCGGGCCGCGGCACGCTGTCGACGCCGCAGAAGCAGGCAGCCATCGGCCGCCACATCCCCGTGGGCCGCATGGGCGAGGCCGACGACGTGGCGCACGCCATGCTTTACCTCGCCTCGCCCGAGGCCAGATACACGACCGGCCAGACCATCGTGGTCGACGGCGGCGCCACGCTGCCGGAAACCGGCTATGCGGTCGAAGACAAATGGGGGCTCGAATGACGGACCGGCTCGCGGGGCGCGTCGCGCTGATCACCGGAGCGGCGACGGGCATGGGCCGCGCCACCGCCGCGCTTTTCGCGCGCGAGGGCGCATCGGTGGTGCTGTTCGGGCTCGGCGGAGAAATGCTGGACGAGGCCGCGCGCGCCACGGGCGGTCGCGCCGTGCATGGCAGCGTCGCCGACAACGTCGACGTCGCGCGCGCTCTCGAGGCGTGCGGCGGCAGTCTGCACATCGTCGTCAACGCCGCGGGGATCATGCTGCCCGACACGCCGGAAACGCTCACCGACGATGCGTGGGAGGCCAGCCTTTCGGTCAACCTCACCGGCGCGATGAAGGTCTGCCGCGCCGCGATGCCGCTGCTCAAGGGCCGGCCCGGCGCCGCGATCGTCAACATCGCCTCCGTCGGCGCGTTCAACGGCAGCCCGGTCAACGCCGCCTATTCGGCGAGCAAGGCGGCGCTGGTGTCCTTCACCCGCACGCTCGCCTACGCGCATGGCGCCGACGGCGTGCGCGCCAATGCGGTCGCCCCCGGCTGGGTGCGCACGCCGATGAGCGAATACGAGATGGAGGTAGCCGCACGCCAGAACGGCACCTCCGCCGAAGCCGAGTTCACGGCACTGACGCAGCGCATCGCGCTGCGCCGCGTGGCGGAACCGGCCGAGATCGCCTCCTGCTGCCTGTTCCTCGCTTCGGACGAGGCCTCCTTCGTCACCGGCGCCGTGCTGGTCGCCGACGGCGGCGGACGGTCGCCGACGCACAATCGCGCCGTCTGACGCGGGCCTGCTCCCTTTCCAAACGCCCAAAGCAGTCCGGCACGGTACGCCTCCATAGTGGAGGCCGCGTGCCGCTGGATTTGCTCCGGCCCCGTATCGCGTGTCAGATGGCGCGATCGTATAGACCCGCCTGCAGGACAAGGCCGCATGAAGAACCGACGGTCCGAAACCGCCAAGCCGCGAACCGGAGAAACGGCTTCCACGCCGCGACCGGCCCGCCGCTCGCTGGCCATCGAGCTGCTGCGGGCGAGAGAGGCGGTCATGAGCCATTTCCGGCCGATCCTGGCCGCGCACGACGTGAGCGAGCAGCAGTGGCGAGTGATCCGCGTGCTGTCCGAGGAGGGAACCCTCGACGCCACCGAGGTGGCGGAAAAGGCCTTCATCCTGGCGCCGAGCCTGACGCGCATGATCCGCTCGCTCGAGGAACGCGGCTTCATCACCAGGCAGAAGGACGAGGCCGACGGGCGCCGCGTGCTGCTCAGGCTCGCGCCGTCCGGCCAGGCCGTCATCGACGCGGTCATGCCGCACAGCCTGCGCGCCTATGCCGAGATCGACGCGCGCTTCGGCGCCGAGCGGCGCGAACGGCTGCTGGAACTGCTCGGCGAGCTGGCCGCCCTGAAGGCCGACCGGCCGGCGTCGGAATAGGAGCTGTCGGCCCTCAGGCCAGCAGGCTCGTCCTCGCCCCGGCCGCCAATCAGCAACGCCGGCAATTGGCGGAGCGGATCAGGCGAAGAACAGGCCGACCGATCCATACGGTCCGAAGTCGGCAAGGATGGTGTCGCCGTGGCCCGCTTCGATCGGACGGATGAACGATCCGGCCAGCACGATCTGGCCGGCGTCGATGCCCTCGCCGTAGCGCGCGAGCCGGTTCGCCAGCCAGGCGACGCCGCGGGCCGGCTGGTTGAGGACGCCGGCGCCGAGGCCCGTCTCCTCCACCTCGCCGTTGCGGGTGACGATCGCGCCCATCCAGCGCATGTCTACCTGATCCGGCCGCACGGCGCGGCCGCCAGTGACGACGCCGGCATTGGCGGCATTGTCGGAAATAGTGTCGAAGATGGTGCGCGCCTTCTTCGACGCCGGGTCGACGCGCACGATGCGGGTATCGAGGATTTCCAGCGCCGGCGTGACGTAGTCCGCCGCGTTGAGCACGTCGAATACGGTGACTCCAGGCCCCTTCAGCGGCGCCTTCATGATGAAGGCGATCTCGGCCTCGACGCGCGGCTGGATGAAGCGGTCGGCAGGAACCGTCGCGCCGTCCTCGAACACCATGTCGTCGAGCAGAACGCCGGAATCCGGGGTGTCGATGTTCAGAGCGTACTGCATCGCCTTCGAGGTCAGGCCGATCTTCCAGCCGATCGGGCTGCGGCCGGCCGCCAGCTTCCGCCTGATCCAGGCCGCCTGGATCGCGTAGGCGTCGTCCATGTCGATCGCCGGATGCGCGAGCGACAGCAGGCCGATCTGCCGGCGCGTCCGTTCCGCCTCGTCGAGGTTTTGCGCCGCCGCTTCGATCTCATCCGGCTTCATCATGACGCGGCCTCGTCGGCGATGGTGTTCCGGAGGACGCCGATCCCCTCGGCCTCGACCTCGACGACGTCGCCGGGCTTCAGCCAGACCGGCGGATCGAAACGCGCGCCGGCGCCGGTCGGCGTGCCGGTGACGATCACGTCGCCCGGAACCAGCGTCGTGAAGGTCGAGACATAGCCGATGATCCGGCGGAAGGAGAAGATCATCCGGCCGGTGCGGTCGCTCTGACGCACCTCGCCGTTGACGCGGGTCTCGAGCCGGATGTCGGCGAGCTGGCTCTCGTCCGTGTAGGGAAGCAGCCACGGCCCCATCGCGCCGCTGCGGTCGAAATTCTTGCCCTGGGTGACGTTGAATTTCGCATGCCGCACCCAGTCGCGGATGGTGCCTTCGTTGCAGAGCGACACGGCCGCGATGTGGTCGAGCGCGTCCGCTTCCGGAATGCGCCGCCCACCTTTGCCGATGACGATGACGATCTCGCCCTCGTAGTCGAGCTGGGGGCTTTCGGGGGGACGGATCAGCGGCTGCCCGTGACCGGTGAAGGATCGCGGGAAGCGGATGAACAGGGAAGGGTTGGAGGGTGCCGCCTGGCCGTCCTTGTACTCTTCGTTGCGGTCGGGGAAGTTGACCCCGACGCAGATGATCTTCTCCGGCGACGGAACCGGTATCTCGAAGCGGATATCGTCCAGCGGCAGATCCGGCGCGCGCCCCGCATTGTCCTCGGCCAGGGCGACCAGCGCGCCGTCCTCTACGACCGCGCGCAAGCTCGGCCAGCGCGCCGCGTGACGCGCGCAGAGATCGATCACGCCGCCGGCAACGGCGAGGCCATAGCCGTGCCGGCCCTGCCGGCTGAAGCTCAGGAATCTTGGACGCATGTCGTCGGCCATCCTTTCGGTCAGGGGGCGATGATCGGCTGCGCGTTCAGTTGCGCGTCGACGACATCCGTGCCGGCGAACAGGCTGCCGTGCTCGAACCAGGATTTCGGCGCCGCCGCCCCCCACAGGGTCTGGCGCTGCGGATCCTTGAGGTCCCATCGGATCGGCTCGAGATCCGGATCGACGGTCTGGTAGTCGGAGCAGTAGATCTCGATCCGGTGACCGTCGGGGTCGAGCACGTAGAGGAAGAACGCGTTGGATATGCCGTGCCGGCCAGGACCGCGCTCGATATTGGCGAGCCAGCCCGTGGTCGACATCAGGTCGAGCAGGTCGATGATGTTGAGCGGCGTCGGCACCCAGAAGGCGGTGTGATGGAGACGCGGCCCGCGGCCATTGGTGAAGGCGATGTCGTGAACGCCGCCCTTGCGATGCGTCCAGGCCGCCCACAAGCGCTTCGTGTCCTCGTCCTCGGTGTATTCGGTCACCCGGAAGCCGATTTCGTTGAAGAACGCGACCGATTCGTCGACATTCGGCGAAAAGCAGTTGAAATGATCGATGCGCAGCGGCTTCACGCCCCTGTAGAGCGCGTATTTCTGGTGGATCGGCGGCAGACGGTCCATCTTCGAGTAGAATTCGAGGGGAATGCCGTGCGGGTCGCGGGTCCGGAAGGTGCGGGACTGGTAGGGCCGCTCGACCCACTCGACCGGCAGGCCCCTGCCTTCGAAGAAGCCGGCGGCCTTGTCGAGGTCGTCCTCGGCGAACACCTTGAAGCCGAGATCGCGGGCTTCCGCCCTGCCGCACCTCCTGAGCACGATGCAGTGATGGCCCCGCTCCTCCATGGCGCGCAGGTAGATGGCGTCGGCGGTCTCGTCGGTGACCTGGAGCCCCAGCGTGTCGACGTAGAAGGCGCGCGACCGGGCAAGGTCGGTCACGCCGAACTCGACATGGCTGAGCCGCACGATGTTGAACGGCGGATAGAGGTTCGGCTTGGGGATCGGCATCGATGTCTCCTCCTGCCCGCCGGACGCGGCGGCGGGCCTGTCCCGGCTGATGCCCGCGATCAGCCGCCCAGCTTCTGGATGGCATGGGCCTTCGTCGCGAAGGCGACGTTCTTCGTCTCCATGTAGAAGTCGAAGGACCAGTCGCCGCCGTCGCGGCCGATGCCCGAATTCTTGACGCCGCCGAACGGCGTCGGCAGATGGCGCACGTTTTCCGAGTTCACCCAGATCATGCCGGCTTCGAGCGCATCCGAGAACCGGAAGGCGCGGGTGACGTCCGACGTCCACAGATAGGCCGCGAGGCCGTAGCGGACGTCGTTGGCGAGCGCCAACGCCTCGGCCTCGTCCTTGAAGGGGATCGCCGTCAGCACCGGGCCGAATATCTCTTCCTGGGCGATGCGCATGCCGTTGTTCGCGCCGGCGAACAGCGTCGGCTGCACATAACAGCCTCCCCCCGGGCCCTCGGCCTTGCCGCCGCCGGCCATCACCGTCGCGCCTTCCGACCGGCCGACCTCGATGTAATCGAGCACCTTCCTCTCGTGCACCGGATGGATGAGCGGACCGATCACCGTTTCCGGGTCGAGCGGATGGCCTATCCTGATGCGCTTGGCCTTTTCGGCGACCAGCGCGGTGAACCGGTCGTGGACGCCCGCTTCGACGAGCAGCCTCGACGACGACGTACAGCGCTCGCCGTTCAGCGAATAGATCATGAAGACGGCGGCGTCGGCGGCGCGTTCGAGATCGGCATCGGCGAAGACGACGACGGGATTCTTGCCGCCGAGCTCGAAATGCACGCGCTTCAGCGTATCAGCGCCCTGCTTCATGATCAGCGAGCCGGTGCGGCTCTCGCCGACGAAGCCGATCGCCTTGATCAGCGGATGCTCGGTGAGCGCGCGGCCGGCCTCCTCGCCGAAACCGTTGACGAGATTCCAGACGCCTTTGGGCAGCCCCGCCCCCTCCGCGATCTCGACCAGCAGCCTGGCCGTCAGCGGCGAAAGCTCGGCAGGCTTGTGGACGATGGTGCAGCCGGCGGCGAGCGCCGGAGCGATCTTCCAGGTCGACAGCATGAACGGCGTGTTCCACGGCGTGATGATGCCTACCGGGCCGATCGGGACACGGGTAGTCATGTTGACCTGGCCCTCGGCGCGCAGGGCCCTGCCGTCGCGCGCCTCCGGCGCCTTGTCGGCGAAGAAGCGGAAATTCTCGGCGCCGCGCAGCGCCGCCTTGGACATGAACTTCAGCGCCTGGCCGGTGTCCATGCATTCGACGAAGGCAATTTCCTCCGCACGCGCCACGATGGCGTCGGCGATCGCGTGCAGCACCGCCTTGCGCTTCTCGCCGGGCATCGCCGTCCATTCCGCGAACGCCGCCTTCGCGGCCTTTGCCGCCCGGTCGACGTCGGCGGCCTTGCCGCGCGCGACCGCCGCCAGCGGTTTCAGGTCGATCGGCGATATGGTCTCGAAAACAGAGCCGTCCTCAGCGGGCACATCCTCGCCGCCGATGCGGTTGAGCACGCCGCGCTCCCGGAAGCCGGCGAGATAGTTTTCCGCCCTGGAGAGGTTCTCTTGCAGCTTGGACATCGTCTGTTTCCTGACTGGCCCCGGCGACGGAACCTACCTGCCGCGCAGGCGCTGATGGATGGCGTTGCGCTTCCAGCTCAGATCGGGATCGATCTCCCGGATCTCCAGCGAGAGCGCGAAGTGCGGGCTGGCGAAGAGCGACTCCAGCACATCCTGCGCCGTCCGGAAAATCGCCTCGCCCACCTGCCTGCATTCCTCGATCGTTCGGCCCTTGCCGATGCGGAAGTTGAGATCCACGAAGGCGTTCTCCGGCAGGCGGTCGGCGATCGCATAGTGGTCCGCACGCAGGGCACGGACACGCACCGCGCCAACCTCGAACAGGCCGGACGCCAGCACGGTCGCCAGCAGCCGGTCACACAGGCCGGCGATGTCGGCGCGGCCGTCGAGATTGGCCGAGTACTCCACGATCAGATGCGGCAAGGTTCCTCCCGTGCGGCTTTATACTTAACGTGTTAAATAGATGGCGGGTTGTCAAGCGATTTCTCGCGCGGAGCGCCCGACCGGGAAGGTCAGCCGCCAAAACTTCCGGCCTGGGTCGGAACATGCACGTAGTTGCGGTCGAAATAGAGCAGCGCATGGCCGTCCCGGCGCGAGCGGATACCGACCACTTCGCCGATGAAGATGTTGTGCGTGCCGACCGGCCGGGCTTCGGCAAGCCGGCAGTCGAAGGAGACGATCGCATCGGCAAGCGCCTGATTGCCCGAGGGAAGGTCGATCCACTCGGCGGCCGCGTAGCGTGCCTCCATGTCGGATCGCTGGCCGGCGAAATAGCCGGCGAGTTCCTTGTGCTCCTGCGTCAGCACGTTGACGCAGAAGCGGCGGTTCTCGACGAACAGACTGCCTTGCGCCGAGCGCATGTTCATGCAGACCAGCAGGGTCGGCGGCTCGTCGGTGACGCTGCACATGGCGGTCGCCGTGAAGCCGCCCCGGCCGGCCGCCCCATTGGTGGTGACGACGTTGACGGGCGCGCAGACCCGCGCCATGGCGTTGCGGAATTCGGCCCTGGTGGCGGTGTCCATGGCCGCCGCCTCATTCGGCGGCGTCGCGGACGGGCGATGCGTCGCCGAGCGGCGGCAGCCAGGTGTCGCCGGTCCAGCCCTTCTCGTCGTAGTCGGCCATGCACCGGTCGACCAGCGCCTCCATCTCCTTCAGCCGGCCGCCGCGCTCCGCGCCCTTCAGCACCTGCAGACGGACTTCCTCCGGCGCGCCGGCATAGTTGAGCTCGTAGAGGGCATGGCGCCCGCCGAACTCCGTGCCGGTCGCATCCCACAGCAGCTTCATGATCTTGATGCGCTCGACATGGCCCATGTCGTTCGAGCCGCGCACGTATTGCGCGAGATAGCGGTCGATCTCGGGATTGTCGAAATCGCGCGCCGAGGACGGCAGGTAGATGAGACCCGAGGCGATCACCCGGCGGACCGTGTCGACGACGCGCGGATAGGCTTCCGACATGAAGGTGCGATAGGAAAGCGCGGCCTCCATGTTCGGCAGCACCGCGCCGTTGGCCCAGGGTTGCGGATTGCGCGCCATGGCATGCGAAAAGCTCCAGAACATGTGCCGGAGCGCGATCACTTCGCCGAGCGCCGCCTGGTTGCCCCGGAAGGCGTCGCCACCGGTGGCGCGCAGCGCCTTGGCGAGCAGCCCTGCGAGGAAGTCGAGTTTTACCGCGAAGCGCGTGCAGCCCTGAAAACAGTAGCCGTGCATGAAACCCGACGCCGGATGGAATGACAGGATTTTCTGCGCGTCGCGCAGCACCAGCACGTCCTCCCAGGGGATGAAGACGTCGTCGAGCACGAGGATCGCGTCGTTCTCGTCGAAGCGCGAGGACAGCGGATAGTCGAACGGATGGCCGACCGTATTCGCCGTCTGCTCATATGAGACCCGGCAGAACATCTTGACGCCCGGCGCGTTCATCGGGACGATGAACATGACCGACAGCGACGGATCCTCGGTCACCGTCGCCGAGCCCTGGGCCAGGAAGTTGTAGTGGGTGAGCGCCGACGAGGTGGCCACCACCTTGGCGCCCGAGACGTGGATGCCGGCGTCGGTTTC
Organism: Kumtagia sp.; assembly: GCF_059502445.1. NCBI lineage: Bacteria > Pseudomonadati > Pseudomonadota > Alphaproteobacteria > Hyphomicrobiales > Phyllobacteriaceae > Kumtagia > Kumtagia sp. The sequence continues at coordinate 5,524 of NZ_JCACER010000067.1, read as the reverse complement.
CCTGGTGATGTGGACGAACACGTCCTTCACGGCATCCGCCGGCTTGTGGCGATCGATCGGCGGATTGACGATGGCGTGGTTCATGAACAGCACCGACTCCTGGGCACGCTTGTGCCAGGCGAGCGCATTGTCCCTGAACGGGCCGTACCAGTCGGCATTAGCGCCGAGCGTGTTCATCAGCGCCGCCTTGTAGTCGGCGGTGCGACCCATCCAGCCGTAGGACATGCGCGCCCACTCGGCGATTGCCCCCTGCTGGGCGACGAGTTCCTCCGACGAACGCGCCACGCGGAAATACTTGTGCGTGTAGCCGCCGGAGCCGGTGTCGGTGGGCGATGTCAGCCTGTCCCGCGCGTCTGGAGCGTGCAGGGAATCGTAGAGCCGCGCCAGCGAGCGGGCAGCGTTGCGCATCGAGGGATGGGCGGTGACATCGGCGACGCGTTCGCCATTGATATAGACCTCGCGCCCGTCCCGGAGGCTCGCCAGATATTCCTGGCCTGTGAAGGGCCGGGCCTTGTCGCTGCGATGGTCTTCGGCGCGCATCGTTGTCTCCTCCTCTGGATTGTGCGGATGCTAGTCCCGGCCGGCGAGCGCGACCATGGACAAAGACGCAAATTCGCTGGTACTTTTTCCGGTATGTCCGCGCGCCGCGATGTCCCCGAATTCTTCGTCTATGGCGAGCCGAGCCGCCCACTCGAAGTCGGCTTCCTCCATGTCGAAACCGTCATGGAACGCAAATCCCTGCACTTCGGCCATGTCGCTCCGCACCAGCATCCATCGATGGGGCAGATCACATACTGGTTCCGGGGGAGCGGGACCTATCGCATCGAAGACGAGACTTGGAACTTTTCGGCACCGACGGTGAGCTTCGTGCCGAGCAACGTCATCCATGGCTTCGACGTCGACGTGGAGTCCGACGCCTTCGTGATATCCATTTCGGACGGCATGCTGAAGACGCTGGCGCCGCGCGTCGATCTCGGCCTCGATGCGCCGGTCTTCATCACCGGCGGCCGTGACGATGCCGGCTGGGCGGGGATCGGCGCTCTCGTCGACATGATCGCGGCCGAGTATCGGACGCATGGCCCCGCCGCCGACAAGGTGCTGACGGGGCTGATCGGTGTCGTTCTGTCGCTGATCGCCCGCCTGGGAGAAGGCTCGACCGGTCTCTCGGCGTCGCCGACCGTGGCGCTCGCGGCAGCGCTGCGGCGGGCGGTCGATCGGCATTTTCGCAAGGATTTGCCGGTCGGCGCCTATGTCGAACTGCTGGCGACCACGCCGCATCTGCTCGACAAGGCCGCCCACGAGGTCTTCGGCTCGACCGTCAAGGACATGCTGCAGAAGCGGCGGCTGCTCGAGGCGAAGCGGCTGCTGATGTTCACCATACGCCCGGTCGAGGACATCGGCCGCGAGGTGGGGTTCGGCGATCCCGCCTATTTCTCGCGCTTCTTCCGCCGGCACACGGGCGAGGCGCCGTCCGCATGGCGCCGCCGGCACCTCGAGCAGGATGCCCGCAGGCCGGCGTAGACCGGCGGGCCTGGGCTTGCGGCACACTCGTGCGACCGGGGAGAGCAGCATGCTGCAAGGCCTGCGGCACGCACCGCTCATTTCCCCTCATTTCCCCCTCACTTTTCGCACCTGCGAAGACGGAGGTTCCGGCTCTCATTTCGAGCCATTATTTGAGACAGTATTCCTGCCCGGCGATTAGGCAGGAAAAGCGTTCCTTTGCGCAAAATGGCGGCATCGCCGATGATCCAGCCTCAACAGCAACCCGCCAGGAACGATCATGTCCGACCCGAAAAATACATATCCGCTTGCCAGCGCCGTGACCCGCCGGACCGGCCTCGGCATGCTGCTCGCCTCCGCCGTGGCGCTCGGCAGCTTCGCATTCGGCGCGCCGGTCCTCGCCCAGGACAAGAAGGAGATCAAGGTCGGGATCATCAGCGGCGAGGACGAGGACGTGTGGCGCGTCGTCGTCGAGGAAGGCGCCAGGCGCGGCCTCACCATCGAGACCGTGGTCTTCAACGACTATACCCAGCCGAACGAGGCGCTGGAGCGCGGCGAGATAGATGCCAACGCCTTCCAGCACCAGCCCTATCTCGACAACCAGATCAAGACGCAGGGCTACCACATCGTGCCGGCCGGCTATACCGCCGTGTGGCCGATCGGCCTCTATTCGAAGAAGCACAAGACAGTCGCCGAGTTGCCGGAAGGCGCCGTGGTCGGCGTGCCCAACGACCCGTCGAACGAGGGCCGCGCGCTGCGCGTGCTGCAGAACGAAGGGCTGATCAAGCTGAAGGACGGCACCGGCATCCTCGCCACGGTGACCGACATCGCCGAAAATCCGAGGAAGCTCGACATCAAGGAACTCGACGCCGGCATCGTCGGACGCTCGGTCGACGATCTCGACGCGGCGGTGGTGAACACCGACTGGGCGCTGAAGAGCGGCCTGACCCCTGACGAGCGCATCGCCCAGGAGCCGGTGGCCGACAATCCGTACCGCAACTTCATCGCCGTGAAAGCCGGCGCCGAGAACGAGCCCTGGGTGAAGACCCTGGTCGAATCCTACCAGAACGAAACGGTGAAGGCCGAGTTCGATCGGGTGTACAAGGGAACGGGCATCAGCGCCTACTGAGCCGATACGCACCGGCTGCGGCGGCCTGCGTTCGACGCGGGCCGCCGACCTGTTTTTACACGGACCTGGACGTATAATGAACGTACACATTTCAGCAGGAGTGCCGGTGGAACGCGCCGGGCTGCATCATGATGTCGTCCGCCTGACCGACCTGCGCCGCCGGTTCGGGCGGACGGCGGCACTCGACGGCGTCTCGCTGACCGTCCACAAGGGCGAGATTCTCGGCATCATCGGTCGCAGCGGCGCGGGCAAGTCGACGCTGATCCGCTGCCTCAACGGCCTGGAGCGGCCCGATTCCGGCGAGGTGTTCATCGAGGGCCGGGAGATCAGCCGGCTCGGCGAGCGCGACCTGCAGCCGCTGCGCCGGCGCATCGGCATGATCTTCCAGCATTTCAACCTGCTCTCGGCCAAGACCGTGGCGCAGAACGTCGCCCTGCCGTTGAAGATCGCGGGAATCGGCAAGGCGGAGCGCATCCGCCGGGCCGCCGAGCTTCTGGACCTCGTCGGGCTGCCCGAGAAGGCCGGAAGCTATCCGGCGCAGCTTTCCGGCGGCCAGAAGCAGCGTGTCGGCATAGCCCGCGCGCTGGCCGCCAATCCGGCCCTGCTGCTTTCGGACGAGGCGACGTCGGCGCTCGATCCTGAGACGACGCGCTCGATCCTGGCACTGCTGAAGGACATCAACCGCCGGTTCGGCCTCACCATCCTGCTCATCACCCACGAGATGGAGGTGATCCGGTCGATCGCCGATCGTGTTGCGGTCATAGACCAGGGACGCATCGTCGAGGAGGGACCGGTCTGGTCGGTTTTTGCCGAACCGAAGTCGGAGGTCACGCAACGGCTGCTGGCCGGCATGCGTCCGCAGTTGCCGCCCGAGATCGCGGGCAGGCTTTCGCCCGAACCTGTCGGGGAAGCCGTGCTCAGGGTCGACGTCTTCGGCGACGCGGCGCGCCAGGCGCTGCTCTCCGATCTTGCCGGCACGCTGAAGGTGTCCTTCCGGCTGATCCACGGCGGCATCGAGACGATCCAGGGCGAGCCGGTCGGCACGCTGTTCCTGGCGATCCCGGGCGGCGGCGAAGACGCGGCCAGGGTCAGCCAATTTCTTCAAGCGCGCGGCGCGCGAACGGAGGTGCTCGGCCATGTCGCCGGTGATGCTTGAACTGCTTGTCCGCTCGACCTGGGAAACCATCCTGATGACGGCCGCCTCCGGCCTGATCTCGCTGGTCGCGGGCCTGCCGCTCGGCCTGGCGCTGGTCGCCACCGATCGCGGCGGCATCGCCGAGAACCTGTGGTTCAATCGTATCCTCGGCGCCATCATCAACGGTTTCCGCTCGGTGCCGTTCATCATCCTGCTCGTCGCCCTGATCCCGCTGACGCGGCTGATCGTCGGCACGTCGATCGGCACCTGGGCGGCGATCGTGCCGCTGTCGATCGCCGCCACGCCCTATTATGCGCGCATCGCGGAGGTTTCGCTGCGCGAGGTGGATCACGGGCTGGTCGAGGCGGCCCGCGCCATGGGCGGCAACCGCTGGACGATCGTCCGCGAGGTGCTGGTCCCGGAAGCGCTGCCCGGCCTCGTCGCCGGTTTCACCGTGACGCTGGTGACGCTCGTCGGCGCGTCGGCCATGGCCGGCGCGATCGGCGCGGGCGGCCTCGGGGATCTGGCCATCCGCTACGGCTACCAGCGCTTCGAAACGATGGTGATGGTCGCCGTGGTCGCCGTGCTGATCGTGCTGGTATGCCTCATCCAGTATGCCGGCGACCGGCTCGTCGCCAGGCTCGACCATCGCGGCTGACGGGCGCCGGCCGGCGGCGTGCCGTCGCCGTCTGTCGCGTCACCGGCGGACGGCTGCCCTCTTGTGCTTGCGCATCCGCGTTCGCTATCAGCGTCGCAGATCAAGAAGGGCGAAGCGGCATGGACAGTCTGGTTGGAAAAGTCGCCTGGGTCACCGGAGCGGGCAGCGGCATCGGACAGGCGGTCGCCACCGCGCTGGCGGGCGCCGGCTGCGTCGCGGTGCTGACGGGTCGGCGCCAGGAGGCGCTGGAGCAGACAGCGGAGAAAATCGCCGCCAGCGGCGGCACGGCCGTTGCGCGGGCCGGCGACCTGACGCAGCCGGAGACGGCGGGCGCGATCGTCGGCGAGATCGAGGAGCGGTTCGGGCGCCTCGACATCCTCGTCAACAATGCCGGCGGCAACATCGCCGAAAGGGCGTGGCGGGACCTGACGACGGACAGCATCGATTCGCTGATCAACGGCAACCTTTCCGCGGCCTTCTACTGCGCGGCCGCCGCGATGCACCCCATGCGCCGAGCCAAGCAAGGGCTGCTGATCCATACCGCTTCGTGGGCGGGAAAATTCATCCACCCGGTGAGCGGGCCCGTCTATACGGCGGCCAAGCACGCCGTCGTGGCGATGAGCCAGAGCATCAACATGGAGGAATACCGCAACGGCATCCGCTCGACCGCCATCCTGCCGGCCGAGGTGGCCACGCCGATCCTCGACAAGCGCCCGCAGCCGCCGAGCGCGCAGGAGCGGGCCGAGATGCTGCAGCCGGAGGATCTGGCCGAGCTCGTGCTGTTCCTCGCCACGCGGCCCGCCTCGGTCTGCCTCAACGAGATCGTGATCAGCGCCCGGCTGAACAAGTTCTACGAACGGTGATCGCATATCCCGTCGGCCGCCGCGATCGATCCTTCCGATGGCAATCGCATATGGCGAGCGGCTCGCACCCCCACCCCTAACCCCTCCCCTCAAGGGGGAGGGGGATTTTGTGGTCGCCATGCCGAGCGAAATCGCAACCGATTCACGTTTGGCGGAACCGCGGCAAGATCCCCCTCCCCCTTGAGGCAGGGCTGTCCGGGGAAAGTCATGCATAGTGGAAAGCCATCTGGTTTGGCGAG